>NZ_JBDJLE010000021.1:0-74745 GCF_039673205.1 Stenotrophomonas sp. TWI809
TTTCGCTCTGTTGCGGGCGCCCCGGCACCCCCCCCCCCTTTTCGCTTCCCCACCCCCCCCCCCCCCCCCCCCCCCCCCACTACCGGTCGCTGGCCGGCATTGAAGGCGTAGCGACCAACGCTCGCTACCTACCCGTGGGCTGGAGACCCACCGGTCGTTGTCACGCCAGCCAGACCTGGCCGTCGCGCACCTGCACCGGCACCGCGCGCAGGCGATCACCGCGGCACGGCCCGGCCACGCAGTCGCCGTTGTCCAGCGAGAATGAGGCGCCGTGCGCCGCGCACACCAGGTGGCCGTCCTTGCTTTTCAGGAACTGCCCCGGGGCCCAGTCCAACCGGCGGCCGGCGTGCGGGCAGATGTTCAGCCACGCGCGCACCTGGTCGCCCTCGCGATACAACACCACCGATTCGCTGTCGCCCTCAATGCTGGCATCGGTTTCGGCGAAACCCCCGTCGGCCATGGCATCCAGGGCAATGAGGGCGGTGGCGGTGGACTCAGGGTGGGACATGGCATCCAGACAGCAGGCAGTGGAGGCACAGTGTCTCACGCGCTCATGTCACTGGCTCCCGGATGAATACAAGTCATTGATTTGCAATGCGCGCGGGGTACGTTTAACGCTTTTTTCACTCAATCACAAAGGCCAGCACGGATACTCGTCCACTGCTGACCTCAGCCAAAAAGAGTGCCATGTACAGCCGCATCTTCCAGTTCAACCAGTTCCGTGCCCTGTTCGCGCCGCGCAAGCCGCGCCACCCGTTGGTGCGCGTTGCGGTCGGTCTGTTGGGCCTGGCGATCCTGGCCGCGCTGGTGTTCGTGGGTGTGTTCGTGGGCGCGGCGATGATCATCGCCGGTCTGGCATGGAAGCTGCTCGCCCAGCGCAAGAGTGCGCGCACCGTTCCGTCGCAGGTCGTGGACGGCGAATACCGGGTGGTCCGCAAGCAGGCCTTGCCGATGTCGCGTTGATCGACGCGCATTCCTCCTGATGACGGCCGCGCCCTGCGCGGCCGTTTCTGTTTGTGGCGGCGGGAAAACGCTCTAGACTGCGGCGAAACCTCTCCACAGGACGCGCGCATGACCGATGTAATTCCCACGCCCGAGCAGCCCCGAATTCCGGTCGCCGGCGGCGGTACCTTCCCGGTGCGTCGCATCTACTGTGTCGGCCGCAACTTCGCTGATCACGCGCGCGAAATGGGTGCGGCCGTGCCGGCCGCCGATGATCGCGGCCGCCCGATGTTCTTCAGCAAGCCGGCCGATGCGATCGTGGTCGGGCATGACGATGTGATCCCCTACCCGCTCGCCACCCAGGACCTGCACCATGAGGTGGAACTGGTGGTGGCGATCGGCAAGGACGCCCCTGCCGGCGAGCTGCCCGTCGATCAGGCCGAGGCGCTGGTGTTCGGCTATGGCGTCGGCCTGGACCTGACCCGCCGCGATCTGCAGGCGCAGGCCAAGGCCAAGGGCCACCCGTGGGATCCGGCCAAGGGCTTTGATCAGTCCGCGCCGGTGAGCGAGCTGGTGCCGGCCGGTGAAGTCGGCGATCTGGCCGCCCTCAATCTGTCGCTGGAGATCAATGGCGAGGTGCGTCAGCAATCACTGCTGGACCAGATGATCTGGAACGTGCCGGAGATCCTGCACGAGCTCTCCAAGCTGTGGGCGTTGCGCGCAGGCGACCTGGTCTTCATGGGTACGCCCTCGGGCGTGGCCGCATTGAAGCCGGGCGACCGTTTCAGTGCACGCCTGGAGAACGTGGCCGAGCGCCACGGCATCATCGCCGGATGACAATCGCTGCGTTACGCTGCGGCGTCATTTGATTCCCCCACTACGACAGGAGAGCCCGATGGGTGTACTGACTGAGTTCAAAGAATTCGCCATGCGTGGCAACGTCATCGACCTGGCGGTTGGTGTGGTCATCGGTGCGGCGTTCGGCAAGATCGTCACCGCGCTGGTGGACAAGATCATCATGCCGCCGCTGGGCTGGATGATCGGCCGCGTGGACTTCTCCGAGCTGGCCTGGACCCTGGCCCCGGCGCGGATTGCCGCCGATGGCAAAGAGATTCCGGCGGTGGTGATCGGCTACGGTGATTTCCTCAACACCGTGGTGCAGTTCGTGATTGTGGCCTTTGCGATCTTCATGGTCGTGAAGTTCATCAACCGCCTGGCGCGCAAGAAGCAGGCCGAGCCGGCCGCCCCGGCGGCGCCGAGTGAAGAAGTGCTGCTGCTGCGCGAGATCCGCGACAACCTCAAGCACTGAGGCAGCAACACCGGTAGTGCCGGCCGCTCGTCGGCAGCACGGATATCCTGCCTCGTGCGGAGCCGGCCAGCGGCCGGCACTACCGATCGAAAGCCCCGCTTTGGCGGGGTTTTCGCTTTTGGAAAACAGTATCCGCCGGGACATGACCTACCGCCCATGTGCGTGCCGGCGAGGCTGGTAAGCTCGGACGCTTCCGCCCCGTTTCCCGGAGTTCGTCCATGCGTCGCCGCGTCCTTGCCATCGCATCTTCCCTCGCCCTGCTGGCCGCGCCCGCATTCGCGGCGACCGGTATCACCACGCTGCCGCCGACGTCGCTGGCCACCGCCGCCGAGCTGCGCGAGCAGGCCCTCAAGGACGACACCGGCTGGAAGGTGGTCGAATCGCTCACCACCGAGATCGGCCCGCGCATCGCCGGCAGTGAAGCCGACGCACGCGCCGTGGCCTGGGCGGTGGCCAAGTTCAAGTCACTGGGCTTCGACAAGGTCTGGACCGAGCCGGTCACCTTCCCCAAGTGGGAGCGCCGCAGTGAGCACGCCGAAGTGATCGGCAAGCATGCCCAGCCGCTGACGGTCACCGCCCTTGGCGGCAGCCCGGGCGGCACGGTGGAGGCCGACGTCGTGCGCTTCGCCGATCTGGCCGCGCTGCAGGCCGCGCCGGAGGGTTCGCTGAAGGGCAAGATCGCCTTCGTCGATTACCAGATGACCGCCTACCGCGATGGCCGCGACTACGGCAACGGTGGCGCCGTGCGCAGCAAGGGCCCGTCCGAGGCGATCCGCAAGGGTGCGATCGGCTTCGTGATGCGCTCGGCAGGCACCGATTCGCACCGCGTGCCGCACACCGGCATCACCCGCTTCGATGACGGCCTGACCCCGGTGCCGGCCGCCGCGCTGTCGGTGCCCGATGCCAACCAGCTGGCACGCCTGGTCGCGCTCGGCAGCACCACGCTGAAGCTGAGCCTGGATTGCGGTTGGGATGGTACGGCCACGTCGCACAACGTGATCGGCGAGATCACCGGGCGCAGCCTGCCCAAGGAAGTGGTGGTGATCGGCGGTCACCTCGACTCCTGGGACCTGGGCACCGGCGCGGTGGATGATGGGGCCGGCGTGGGCATCACCATGGCCGCTGGCCATCTGATCGGCCAGCTCAAGCAGGCGCCCAAGCGCACGATCCGCGTGGTCGCGTTCGCCAATGAGGAGCAGGGCCTGTACGGCGGCAAGGCCTACGCCGAGGCACATGCCAAGGACGTGGTGCGGCACCAGCTGGCCGCCGAAAGCGATTTCGGTGCCGGCCGCATCTATGCCTTCAACACCGGCTCGCCGAACCCGGCCAATTCGCGCGAGGCCACCCGCCAGATCGCCGAGGTGCTCAAGCCGCTGGGCATCGAGTACGCCGCCGACAAGGGCGGCCCGGGCCCGGACGTGGGTCCACTGGCGGCCAAGGGCGGCGCGTGGGCATGGCTGGCGCAGGACGGCAGCGACTACTTCCACCTGCACCACACCGCCGACGACACGCTGGACAAGATCGACCCGGCGGCGCTGGCGCAGAACGTCGCCGCCTACACGGTGTTCGCGTATCTGGCCGCCGAGGCCGACGGCAGTTTCGGCAGCGAAGCCAAGCCGACCACGCCGCCGAACGAGTAATCCCGACACGCAGGCGGCAGGTACCGACCGTGGGTCGGCACAAAAAAAAACCCGGTCGCAATGCGACCGGGCTACCGGGATTCGTCACACCCCACGCGGTGAGCGCCGTACTACTTTCACGGTCCGGAGAAACGGACCGTCGCACTGCGTGGATGTCTCTCCTCATCTACGCAGCACAACGTCCACCCCGCACTGTGCTCAGTTCTCACGTCGAGCGCCATGCGGAAAATCCGAATCGGATGTAGTCACGACGCGTTCGGTGAAACCGATCACACCGCGGGTCCGGCGCAACGCGCCGTTCCCGACAAACGCACACCTTCCGATCAGCGCGAGCGGCTGCCGTACCAGTGCGCCAACAACACCGCCGTCGCCGAAGCGACGTTGAGGCTTTCCACGGCACCGGACCCGGGAATGGACACCTGCAGATCGCAGTCGTCGGCCAGATCGCGGTCCATGCCCTCGCCCTCGGCACCCATCACATAGACCAGGCGTTGCGGCAGCTCCGTGGCGAACAGGTCCTTGCCTCCCTCCACCAGCGTTGCCGCCAGGCCGATGCCGGCCGCGCGCAGCTGCGCCATCGCCTCGGGCAGTTCCGGCAGACGCACCAGCGGCACCGACTCGGCGCCGCCTTCGGCCACGCGCGCGGCCGCGCCGGACAATGCCAGCGTGGACCCCGGCGGCAGCAGCAGCCCGGCCACACCGAAATGCGCCGCCGAGCGCAGGATCGCGCCGAAGTTGTGCGGGTTGCCTACGCCATCCAGCCACAGCGCCAGCACCGGCGCGCCGGCCGGCAACGTGGCCAGCCATTCGTCCAGCTCCAGCATCGGCGCACGCAGCACGTCAGCCACCAGGCCCTCGTGGTGGGTGGTCGCGGCGAGCTTGTTCAGATCGCCGTCTTCCACCACACGGTAACCGACGCGGTTGGCCACGCACCATTTCAGCACCGGCTGCATGCGCGGGATCAGCGACTCGGTCAGGTACAGCTTGCGCAGCGCCTGCGGGCGATGCTCGAACAGTGCCTGCACGGCATTCCAGCCGTACAGGCGCAGCTCGTCGTTGCCGCGGCCGGGCGGCGGCGGCGTGCCACCTTCGCGCGGCGGCAACGGCGTGGCGCGCGGCGGCCGCAAGGACGGACGGCGCGCATTCTTCCAGGGATCATTCACTACGGGACAGCTCCAGCTTGCGTTGACGCCAGAAATCGGCGTTCTTGATGCCAAGTGCATCGGGGTCGAAGGTCGGATCCAGGCCGAGCTTCTTTTGACGTTCGTAGTCGCGCAGGGCCAGCATCGCCGGCTTCTGCACGATCAGGATCGCGATGATGTTCAACCACGCCATCAGGCCGACGCCGATGTCGCCCAGCGCCCACGCCATGCCGGCATTGTGGAAGGCACCGAAGATCACCATGCCGATGATGCCCAGGCGCAGCAGCAGGACGGTCAGCGGGCGCTTGGCGTTGTTGTTGACGTAGGTCAGGTTGGTCTCGGCCATGTAGTAATAGGCCATGATCGTGGTGAAGGCGAAGAAGAAGATCGCGATCGCCACAAAGGCCGCGCCGAAGCCCGGGATGACGGTTTCCACCGCCGCCTGGGCGTAACCCGCGCCTTCAGCGACACCGGCCAGGCCGGCGAACACGGGTGCGCCGCCCGGGACCGGGGAATACACGTTGTAGGTGCCCGCGGCCAGGATCAGGAACGCGGTGGCGGTGCACACCATCATGGTGTCGAAGTAGATCGCGAAGGCCTGCACGTAGCCCTGCTTGGCCGGGTGCGAAACCTCCGAGGCGGCCGCCGCATGCGGGCCGGTACCCTGGCCGGCCTCGTTGGCGTAGATGCCGCGCTTGACGCCCCACTCCACCGCCAGGCCCATCATCGCGCCGAACGCGGCATGCGCACCGAAGGCGCTGCTGAACACCGTGTGGAACATGTCCGGCACGCGGTCGTAGTTGATGATCATGATGACGATGGCCATCAGGATGAAGGCGGCGGCCATGAACGGAACGACCACCTCGGCGAAGTTGGCGATGCGCTTGACGCCGCCGAAGATCACCACGGCCAGCAGCAACGAGACCACGATGCCGATGCCCAGCTTGAGCGCCTGCACCGATTCCAGGCCCATGAACTGACCATCCAGTGGCCCGCACAGCGCACCGCCGCGGCAGGCATTGATGATGCTGTCGGCGATGGCATTGGCCTGCACGCCCGGCATCAGGAAGCCGGCGGCGATGATGGTGGCCACGGCGAAGGCCAAGGCGTACCACTTCAGGCCCATGGCCTTTTCGATGTAGTACGCCGGGCCACCGCGGTAGCGGCCTTCGGCATCCTTGGTCTTGTAGATCTGCGCCAGGGTGCATTCCACATACGAGGTGGACGCACCGAGGAAGCCCATCACCCACATCCAGAAGATCGCACCAGGGCCACCGAAGGCGATCGCGGTGGCCACACCGGCGATGTTGCCGATGCCCATGCGCCCGGCCATGGACATGGCCAGCGCCTGGAACGAAGACACGCCCGCCTCGGATTTCTCACCCTGCACGGTGAGCCGGCACATCTCCACGAACCCGCGGATCTGCATGAAACGGGTACGGGCACTGAAGTACAGGCCTGCGGCAAGACACAGGAAGATCAGGGCTTTGCTCCAGATGATCCCGTTGATGAAACTGACTACTTCTTCCACGCGCTCTCTCCAGTCGGCGGAAACAAAAGGAACGTCCCCGTCGGCTGGGACCCGGTCGATTCTCCACGATCCGCGCCGGACTGCGTAGTGGCAATTTCGATGAATGGGCGGCAATGCCGCCCATTCGGGTCAGGCATGGCCGCCGACCGAGGGGGTTTCCGCTTCCTGGCGGGCCAGTTCACGCGCCACGGCTTCCGGCGAGCGGGTGTACGGGGCCAGCAGCGAGTAGAACGCCGGCACCACGAACAGCGACAGGAAGGTGGACACGGTCACGCCGAAGATCACCACCACGCCGATCGTGCCGCGGCTGGCCGAACCCGGGCCACCGGCCACCACCAGCGGGATCGCACCGACCACGGTGGCGATGGAGGTCATCAGGATCGGGCGCAGGCGCACCATCGCCGATTCGACGATGGCCTGGTGCACGTTGCGGCCCTCATCGCGCAGCTGGTTGGCGAACTCCACGATCAGGATGCCGTTCTTGGCCGCCAGGCCCACCAGCATCACGATGCCGATCTGGCTGAACAGGTTGATCGTGCCACCACTGACATACAGCCCCAGCAGCGCGCCGAGCACGCCCAGCGGCACGGTGAGCATGATCACCAGCGGGTGGATGAAGCTCTCGAACTGTGCGGCCAGCACCAGGAACACCACCAGCAGGGCCATCGCGAAGGTCAGCAGCACGGCGCTGCCGGCGTTCTGGTACTCGCGCGATTCGCCCTTCCAGCTGATCTGCGCATGCTGTGGCAGCTCCTCGCTGGCCACCTGCTGGGCCCAGGCGATGGCCTCGCCCAGCGGATAGCCCGGGGCCAGGCCGGCGTTGATGGTGATCGAGCGCAGCCGGTTGAAGCGGTTGAGGCTGCCGGCTTCGGCCACTTCGCTGAGCGTGACCAGGTTGGACAGCGGGACCAGTTCGCCGCCACTGGCGCGCACGCGGATCGCGGCCAGATCCGACGGCGAGGCGCGGCCGTCGCGGCCGGCCTGGACCAGCACGTCGTACTCCTCGCCGTTGTCGACGAAGGTGGTGACGCGGCGCGAGCCCATCATGGTTTCCAGCGCGCTGCCGATCGCGGTGACCGATACGCCCAGATCGGCCGCACGCTGGCGATCGATGTTCACGCGCATCTGCGGGCGGGTTTCCTTGTAATCCGAGTCCGCACCGACCAGGCCAGGGTTGTCGGCCATGCGCAGCAGCATGCGGTCACGCCACTGCGCGATCTCCGCGTACTCCGGGCCACCCAGCACGATCTGGAACGGCTGGCCCTGGCTGCGGACCAGACCACCCCCGACCTGGGTGCGCACGCGCACGCCCCGCAGATCATTGAGGTGGGTCTGCAGCTCGGCCGCCACATCCGGGGTGGAGACATCACGTTGGCGCCAGGGCTGCAGGAACACGCTGATGCGGCCGGTGTGCATTTCCTCGCTGGAGCCCCAGCCGCCGGGCACGCGCGGGTTGGCGCGCACGATCGGCTCATCTTCGCCGACGAAGCCGGAGACGATCTTCTCGACCTGCTGGACCTGGCCGACGGTGTAATCGAAGCCGGCACCTTCCGGGCCATCGATCATGATCTGGAAGGAGCCACGGTCTTCGGCCGGGGCCAGCTCGGACGGCAGCACCTTGAGCAGCAGCGCGCTGGCCAGCAGCGACAGGATCATCACCACGATGTAGACCCAGGTGCGGGTCACGTGCGCTTCCAGGAAGCGCCCGTAGGCGGCCGACAGCCGATCCAGGTTGCGGTTGATCAGCCCGTGCAGGCCCTTCGGTGCCTGGCCGGTATGCGGCTTGAGCAGCTTGGAGGCCATCATCGGGGTCAGCGTGAGCGACACGAACGCCGACAGCGCCACCGCCGCGGCCAGCGC
Organism: Stenotrophomonas sp. TWI809; assembly: GCF_039673205.1. Taxonomy (NCBI): domain Bacteria; kingdom Pseudomonadati; phylum Pseudomonadota; class Gammaproteobacteria; order Lysobacterales; family Lysobacteraceae; genus Stenotrophomonas; species Stenotrophomonas sp. TWI809. Next base: position 8,425 of record NZ_JBDJLE010000021.1, read on the forward strand.
CACGGCCAGCTCGCGGAACAGGCGGCCGGTATTGCCTTCCAGGAAGCCGACCGGCAGGAACACCGCGACCAGCACCGCGGTGGTGGCGATCACCGCGAACGCCACCTGGGTGGTGCCGCGCTTGGAGGCGACCAGCGGCGGCTCGCCCAGATCGATACGGCGTTGCACGTTCTCCACCACCACGATGGCGTCATCCACCACCAGGCCGATACACAGCACCAGCGCGAGCAGGGTCAGCAGGTTAATCGAGAACCCGAAGGCATACAGCGCGATGAAGGCCGCGATCAGGCAGACCGGCACCGTTACCGCGGGAATCAACGCCGCGCGGAAACTGCCCAGGAACAGCCAGATCACCGCCAGCACCAGCAGCATCGCCTCGACCAGCGTGGCGTAGACGCGATCGACCGCGGCCTCGATGAAGGTGGTGTTGTCGAAGGCCACGAAGATGCGGGTGCCTTCGGGCAGCGTGCTGCTGATCCGGTCGGCTTCGGCGCGCGCTTCGCGGGCGACATCCAGCGCGTTGGCGGTGGAGGTCTTGACGATGCCCAGGCCGATGTTCGGCTCACCGTTGCTGCGGTAGTACGCGCGGCGTTCGGACGAGGCCAGTTCGATCTTGGCGACATCGCCCATGCGCACGACGTACCCATCGGCGCCCTTGCCCAGCGGAATGCCGGCGAAGTCTTCCGGTTTGACGTAGTTGCGCTCCACGCGCAGGGTGAAATCGCGGTCGGCCGATTCGATGCGGCCGGCCGGCAGTTCCACGTTCTCGTTGCGCAGTGCACTTTCCACATCGCCCACGGTCAGGCCGCGCGCGGCGAGCTGGTCGCGGTCCAGCCAGATCCGCATCGCATAGCGCTGGCGGCCACCGATACGCACCTGGGCAACGCCATCGAGGCTGGAGAAGCGGTCGACGATGTAGCGGTCGGCGTAGTCGCTCAGCTCCAGCGTATCCATCGAGGTCGAGCTCATGTTGAGCCAGATGATGGGATCGGCGTCGCTCTCGACCTTGGCGATTTCCGGCGGCCGCGCCTCTTCGGGCATGCGGTCGGCAACGCGGCTGACCGCATCGCGCACGTCGTTGGCGGCCGCTTCGATATCGCGGTTGGAGGTGAATTCGATACTGACCTGCGAGCGCCCGTTGGAGCTGCGCGCGTTGATCGTATCGATGCCTTCGATGCCGGCCAGCGCATCTTCCAGCACCTGGGTGATGCGGCTTTCGATGACCGCTGCCGACGCGCCGGTGTAATCGACCGAGACCGAGACGATGGGCGGATCGATCGCAGGCAGTTCGCGCAGGGTCAAGCGTGTGAATGACATGAAGCCCAGCACGACCAGCAGCAGGCTCATCACCACGGCGAAGACCGGCCGCTGGATGGAAACGTCGGAGAGCTTCATCCGGCAGTGTCCGGTTCGGCCGTCGTAGCGGCGGCCGGCGCGATCGGCGCGACCGGCGCAGCTTCTTCGGCCTGGATCTTCAGCCCCGGGCGCAGCTTGCCGGTGCCGTCCACCACGATGCGGTCGCCGGCGGCGAGCCCCTCACGGATTTCGACCACGCCGCTGCGGCGCGCGCCGGCGGTGATGTCCACGCGCTCCACGACCTGGTCCGGCGTGACCCGGAACACGTAGGAATCGCGCCCGACCTGCACCACCGCGATTTCAGGGATGACCAGCGCCTGGCGCTCGGGGCGGAACATGCGCACATCCAGCAGCATGCCTGGGCGCAGTGCGTGATCGGCATTGATGAAATCCGCGCGCACGGTGACCGCACGCGTGCCCGGATCCACGCGGGTATCGATGGTGGCGACCTGGCCTTCGAAGTTGCGGCCCGGATACGCCACGCTGGTCGCGTTGACCTTGTCACCGGTGCTCAGCGAAGCCAGCTCGGCTTCGGGCACCTGGAAGTCCACGTGCATGCGCTCGATGTCATCCAGGGTGGTGATCGCGGTGCTGGGGGTGACCAGCGAACCGGCGCTGACCTGACGGATGCCCAGCACGCCGGCGAACGGCGCGCGTACCCGGCGGTCGCCGATGTCGGACTGCATTTCGCGCACGCGGGCGTCAGCGGCATCGCGGATGGCGCGCTGCGTGTCCAGCGTGGAGCTGGCCACCAGCTGCTGGGCGGCGAGTTCGCGCTGGCGCTTGTACAGCTGGTCGGCTTCCAGGAACGTGGCCTGGGCCTGCAGCAGCGCAGCTTCCTGGGCTTGCCCGCGCAGGGTCACCAGCGGCGTGCCGGCACTGACCTGCTGGCCACTTTCGAAGTGCACCGTTTCGATGATTTCGCTGACCTTGGCGGTGACCGTCACCGACTCGCGCGCCTTGGCCGTGCCCAGGGCCTGCAGCGTGTCGCTCCATGCCGAAGCCTTCACCACCTGGGTGGTGACCGGTACGGCGTCTGCCTGCCGGCGAGCGGCCTCGTCTTTGCTGCCACACCCAGCCAAAGCGACCAAGGCGATGCCAGCGGCGAAGCGCGCTGCGATGCGTCCCAACATGTAATGCAATCCCGGTTGTTTCTCGACCGCCGAGTGTATAGAGGGGTCGAGCCGGGGCATATGTGCCAAGCGTTTACCGGCCTCTTCACATCTGCCGGTGACGGGCGAAGGCCTTTCCGTGCTGGGGCCTGCGCAGGATGTATCGCCATGTATCGACGCATGTCGAAGTGCGCGGCACGCGCCGGGGTGTCGGCCCCGGCGGCAGCGGGCGCCGGGCGGGCGAGATGTCCCCCGCCCGGCCAACGTGCTCAGTACCGATAATTCACTTTCAGCCAGGCGGTACGGCCGGGTTCGTTGATACGCACCGGATCGGCCGGGAAGCCGAAATCGGCGCTGCCGGCCAGGTTCAGATGCTCGCTGTAGGCGCGGTCGAACAGGTTGTCCACGCCTGCACTGACCAGGAGCGCCTCGTTGACCCGGTAGCTGGCGTTCACGGCCAGGGTGGCGAAGCCGGCGCTGGGGCCGAGATCGCGGGCGACCACGTTGCCCTGCCCCGCCGCGACCCGGCCCTGACGCGAGACCGCGCGTGCCAGCGCCCCCACGGTCCAGCGCTCGCGTTCCCAGACGGTGCTGAGCCGGGCTTCCAGCGGCGGCATCTGCGGCAGTGCGCCGCCATCACTGCGGTTCTGGCCCCAGGCATAGGCCAGCGTGCCGCCGAGTTTCCACTGCTGCGCCAGCTGCCACTCCACGCCCGCCTCGGCGCCGGCAATGCGCGCATCGACATTGCTGGCCTGGCTGGTGCTGCCCATCATGCCGCCGTCGCGGTAGGTGAACAGGATGTAGTCCTGGATGCGCCCGGCATACGCCGAGACCCAGGCGTTGAGGCGATCAGTGCGGTACTGCAGACCCAGATCGAGCTGGGTGGTTTTTTCCGGCTGCACACCGGTGAAGGCGTTGACCGCGCCGGCCGGGCCGAGCGTCGGCGAGAACAGTTCCCAGTAGTCGGGCATGCGCTCGCTATGACCGATACCGGCGTACCAGGTCAGTGCGGGGGCGATATCACGCTCGAACCGGACAAAACCGCTGCCGAGATTCTCGCGCCGGGTCTGCCCGGCAGTCGGATTCGGCATCGCCATCATGCCGCTGGTGGCGCGCTCGTCCTTCACCTCGGCACGGTCCATGCGCAGGCCACCCACCCAGCGCTGGGCAGTGCCCTCGCCCAGGGTGATCTCGGTGAACGCCCCCAGATTCCCGAAGCGCGCATCGGTGCGCCACGGCTGCTCCCGGTACGTGTTGCGCCCCATGGCATTGCGGCTGCGGTGACGGCTGTCCTGCGCGTCCACGCCGGCCACGATGGCGATGTCCTGCCAGCGCCATTCCGATGCGATGCGGCCCCCGGTGGTGCGACGGTCGACATTGGAGCCCATCGGCATCGGCATGCTGCTGGCCGGGTTCGGCGTGCGCAGCGTGTAGTTGTCCATCACGTGGTCGGCGTCGTTGTAGTACAGGTTCGCCTGCAGCCGGTCCCATGCACCCGGCAGATTGTCCTTTTCGAAGCGCGCAGCGTAGCTGGTGCGCTTGAACGAGGCGCCATCCATGCCGCGACCGGCGTAGCGCGCGATCGCATCGCCGGTGCCGGCCGACAGCTCCAGCACGGTATCGGCATCGGGCGTCCAGCCGACGGCGACATCGCTGTTCCACTTACGCCACCTGGAGGGCACTACATCCCCGTTGCCGTCCTTGTAGTCCTCCGATTCGGAGCGGTTGCCGTTGACCCGCACATAGCCCGGCGAAGCGCCGGCGGTGAGATCCAGCACCTGGTCGTTGCGGTTGCGCGAGCCGACCAGCGCGCTGGCGTTGATATCCACGCCCGGCTGATCGAAACGCGGGGTATCGCGCTCGAAGCGCACCGTGCCGGCCGAGGCACCGGCACCCCAGCGCACGCTCTGCGGCCCCTTGATGATGGTCAGCCGATCGAAGGTTTCCGGGGCGATGTAGGACAGCGGGTTGTCCATGCGCGAGGGACAGGCACCGATCAGATTGCCTTCGTTGCTGACGATGTTCAGGCGCGAACCGAACATGCCACGCAGCACCGGATCGCCGTTGGTGCCGCCGTTGCGGATCGCCGAGAAGCCGGGAACCGTCTTCAGATAGTCAGCGCCATCGCTGGCCGGCACCGGCTGCCGCGGCAGGCGCGGATCGGTGACCCAGTGCAGCGGCGAGGAGGGCGCGGTGGCGGTGACCACCAGCGTATCGAGCGTACGGGCGTCGTCGTTGGCGGCATGCAGCGGCAGCGCGACCAGGGCCAGCGACAGGGAAACAGACAGGCGCGTCAGTGCGCCCGCGCTGCGGGAAGAAACAGTCATGGTGGAACTCCAGAAAAGCACGCAGGCACGCGCCGCCATCACGGCGACACGGGCAGAAAGGGCGGTGGTCTCAGGAGAGCGCGGGGGGGCCGCGCGCGGCGTGGGCCGGCCAGCGCAGGCTGCGTGGCGTGCCCACCGCGCGCAGGACGCGTGGTGCGATGACCGGCAGCGCCGGCAGCAGCAGGATCAGCACCGCCAGCCACGGCATCAGCCGCGAGGCCATCATGCAGTACTCGCAGGCATCGCCGTGCCCGGCATGCTCGCTCATCGGTGGCGACGATGCGGGGGTGTCGTGGGCGCTTGGCAGGGCGTGCATCGGCATGGGCTGCATCGCCATGTCATGGCGCGCCATGTCGTGCTGCTGCATGCCGTGGTGGTGCACGTCGCGCCGCGCGATGTCGTGCGGCATGTCGTGCCCGGCGTGGGCATCGGGCGGCACGGGCATCGCGTGGGTCATGCCGGTCGGCATCAGCATCACCGGCGCCTCGGCATGCGCCTGTTGCCAGCGGCTGACCAGCGGCGCCAGCGCCATCAGCAACGTCGCCACGAAGGCAAGCTGCAGAAAGACGGCATACGGGCGACGGCGGACGTTCACCCCGTCATGGTAGCGCCCGAGCGTTGGCCGGCCGACCCGAAGCCCTGCGACCAACCGTCGCATTGGCCCTTTCGAAGCGCCCACCGACCCCCTCAACCGCTCTGGAGAAAAGCCCCCTTCTGTTGAAGGGGGCGCGCCAACGGCGCGGGGTAGAGGGGGAATGCGCGGGCAGCCATCACCGTCGCTAGACGGTGATGGTCTGCGTCAGCGATTCCCACGTCGGCGGCAGCGGCCAGTTGGCTTCCTGGTTGCCGTCGATCACCCGGCGCAGGTCGCGGGTATCGATCTGCGGGGCGAGCACGTGCACCAGCTCCAGCGCGTAATCGCGCAGCACGCGGTCACGCGGCAGCACCGCCCAGGCGATGCACTCGTCGATCGGCGTCGGGGCCGGCCAGGACCGCAGGTCTTCATCGCTGGCGTTGACCGCCATTTCCGCCAGCAGGCCCACGCCAAGACCGGTGCGCACATACGTCTTGATCAGGTCCGCATCGAGGGCGGTCAAGGCGATGTCCGGGGTCAGCCCGGCGCTGGCGAAGGCGCGCTGCAGCGAGGAGCTGCCGCGGGTGGAGGATTCGTAGCTGATCAGCGGGTGGCTGGCGAGCGCCTGCAGGTCCGGCGCGGCGCCCGGGCGGTCCAGCGCGTGCCCGCGCGGCACCAGCACCAGCCGACGCCAGCGGTACAGCGGAATGGCCAGGCCGGCAGTGGGTTCACCGCCGGCGGTGCTGATGATGGCGATGTCCGCGTCGCCCTGGCTGAGCAGGTCCAGCGCGTCGCTTTCGGCAGCCTGCTGCAGATGCACGCTGACCTGCGGGTAGGCCTGCTTGATCCGCGCCACCGCCGGCGGCAGCACGAAGCGCGCCTGGGTATGGGTGGTGGTGAGCACCAGCTGGCCCTGGCTTTCACGGCGCTGGTTGGCGGCATACGTGCGGATGTTGTTGGCCTCGCCAAGCACGGCGCGGGCGCGGCCGATCACTTCCACGCCGGCCGGGGTCACCGCTTCCAGGCTGCGACCCTTGCGCACGAACAGGAGAAAGCCGAGTTCATCCTCCAGCTGCTTGAGCTGCTTGGACAGGCCGGGCTGGGTGGCGTGCACACGGGACGCCGCCAGCGTGATGTTCAGCTCGGCGTCGGCGATGGCGACCAGGTAGCGAAGTTGGGTCAGCGTCATGGGCGGGCGATACGGCGCATGGAGAGGGGGCCATCCGACTGTAGGGCAAATGCCGTCACCAGCTTATAACCAAACGTTGTTTAAGAAGGTAATCAGGTCATTTCGCGCGGTCATATGCCAGCGGTACGGTCTGACCGACCCCGGCCCGGCCGCGCGCGGGCGCCTTGCGCCGCCACCGGCCCGACCCTTTCCCCCTGCCGCACGGCCCCCGGGCGGCAACGACTTCTCCGGAGCATCCCCATGGCCCTGTACGACTCCATCCTGGACACCATCGGCAACACCCCGGTGGTGCGCCTGCACCGTCTCGCCCCCGAGCACGTCACCCTGTATGCCAAGGTCGAGTCGTTCAACCCCGGCGGCTCTGTCAAGGACCGACTGGCGCTGGCGATCATTCTCGACGCCGAAGCCAAGGGCCTGCTCAAGCCCGGCGATACCATCGTGGAAGCGACCTCGGGCAACACCGGCGTGGCGCTGGCGATGGTGGCCGCCGCGCGCGGCTACAAGTTCGTGGCCACGATGGTGGAGACCTTCTCGATCGAGCGCCGCAAGCTCATGCGCGCCTATGGCGCCAAGGTGATCCTGACCCCGGCCGCCGAGCGCGGCTCGGGCATGGTGCGCCGGGCGAAGGAACTGGCCGAGGAACATGGCTGGTTCCTGGCCAGCCAGTTCGCGAACCCGGCCAATCCTGCGTATCACCGCAACACCACCGCACCGGAAATCCTGCGCGACTTCGCCGGCAAGCGGCTGGACTACTTCGTCACGGGCTGGGGCACCGGCGGCACCCTGACCGGCGTCGGCGAGGTGCTCAAAGTGGCCCGCCCGGAGACGCGCATCGTTGCCACCGAGCCGGAAGGCGCCGCCCTGCTCAAAGGCGATGAGTGGAAGCCGCACAAGATCCAGGGCTGGACCCCGGACTTCGTGCCGGAGGTCCTCAACCGCGGTGTCTACGATGAACTGCTGACCATCGACGACGCCCGCGCGATCGAGACCTCGCGCCGGCTGGCGGCCGAGGAAGGCATCTTCGTCGGCATCTCGGCCGGTGCCACGGTCGCCAGCGCGCTGGACATCGCTGCCAAGGCCGCACCCGGCGCGGTGATCCTGGCGATGCTGCCCGACACCGGCGAGCGCTACTTCTCCACCCCGCTGTTTGCCGATATCAACGAAGGCTCCGACGACGACTGGCTGGCCGGTCTGCCCTGATCTGCCCGTTGGTCCGTAGGAACGAAGCGCCCGCCCACATCGGCGGGCGTTTTGCATGGGGCGCTTCATCTGCGGTGAAGCGATCCGGCGGCATCGTGTGAAGGTCAGCCAGCGCTCGGGCGGGTCGCACTGCCTGAGACGACGATGACGCAGCCTAGATGTCCTGCCGGGTAACGTGCAGGTCAGGCACGTCATTCCGTTGTATGGACCCGGTAACAGTCAGTAAGGAGCGGTACGCATGAAGATCGAAGTGTGGCAGGGCGACATCACGACCCTGGCGGTGGATGCGATCGTCAATGCGGCCAACGAATCCCTGCTCGGCGGTGGTGGCGTGGACGGCGCGATCCATCGTGCGGCCGGCCCTCAGCTGCTGGAGGCCTGTCGCGCCCTGCCGGAGATCCGCCCGGGCATGCGCTGCCCGACCGGCGAAGTGCGCGAGACGCCAGCGTTCGAGCTGCCGGCGAAGCATGTGTTCCACACCGTCGGCCCGGTCTGGCAGGACGGTCTGCGCGACGAGCCGGCGCTGCTGGCCAACTGCTACTGGAAATCGCTGCAGCTGGCCGAAAAACTGGATCTGGAATCGATCGCCTTCCCGGCGATCAGCTGCGGCGTGTTCGGCTATCCGCTGCACCAGGCCGCGCACATCGCCGCCACCGAGACCCTTACGTGGCAGCGCTCGCATCGCCAGCCGCGCCGGATCATCCTGGTGGCGTACAACGCGGCGACGTACAAGGCCTACCAGTCGGCGCTGGCCGCGCTGGGGCAGCCGGTCGAGCCGTCAACCTCGGCGATCTTCGCGCCGCTGGCGCTCGGGTTGCCGCCGGCGGCGGCGCACTGAGCAAACCACCGCGCAAACAAAAACGCCGGCCCAAGGCCGGCGTTTTCGTTGAGGCTGGTCAGGCGTGAATCAGCCGTTCCACTTGCCCAGGGCAGCCTGGCCGTTTTCCTTGGCGCGATCGAAGATCGTCTGCTGCGCCTTGGCAACGTTCGCCTTGGTGTCCTTGGCCCACAGCTTCAACGCAGCCTGCTGCATGGCGCGGCCGTAGGAGAAGCTCAGCGGCCACGGCAGGTTGCCCATCTGGTTCATGGCATTCAGATGCGCGGTGGACTGCTCATCGCTCTGGCCACCGGACAGGAACACCACGCCCGGCAGGATCGCCGGCACGGTGCTCTTGAGGCACATCACGGTCGACTCGGCCACTTCCTCGACGTCGGCCTGCTCTTCGCAGCCCTTGCCGGAGATGACCATCGAGGCCTTCAGGATGGTGCCTTCCAGCAGCACGTTCTGCTGGTACAGCGCGTCGAACAGCGAACGCAGGGTGGCTTCGGTGACTTCGTAGCAGGTCTCGATGTCGTGGTCGCCGTCCATGATCACTTCCGGCTCGACCATCGGCACCAGGCCGCATTCCTGGCACAGCGCCGCATAACGGGCCAGCGCGTGGGCGTTGGACTCGATGCAGGTGCCCGACGGGATGCTTTCACCGATGTTGATGACTGCACGCCACTTGGCGAAGCGCGCACCCAGCTTGTAGTACTCCTGCAGGCGCTCGCGCAGGCCATCCAGGCCTTCGGTGACCAGTTCGCCCGGGCAGCCGGCCAGGGCATGGGCGCCCTTGTCGACCTTGATGCCCGGGATGATGCCCTGGGCCGCCATGTACTTGGCGAACGGGACGCCATCCTTGGTGGACTGACGGATGGTCTCGTCGTACAGGATCGCGCCGGAGATGTGCTCGTTCAGCTTGGGCGTGGTGAGCAGCAGTTCGCGGTAGGCGCGACGGTTCTCCTCGGTGTTCTCCAGGCCCACGCTGGCGAAGCGCTTGCCGATGGTGCCGGTGGATTCGTCGATCGCGATGATGCCCTTGCCCGGGGCGACCATGGCCTGTGCGGTTTCAGCCAGCTGTTCGATGCTCATGTACTTCCTGTGGCGGGTGCGGGAAAACCCCAATTATAGACCCCGCCTCCCGTGAACTGACCGTCCACGGAATCTGGAAACGATTCCATCTGAAACGACGAACCCGCGCGGCCGTGAGGCCACGCGGGTCCGGGTCTTGCGGGGTGGGTCGGTTAGAGTTCGCCCAGGCCGCTCGCACGGCCGTCTTCGCCCACTTCCAGCAGGCGCAGCGTGTTGGTGGCGCCATGGGTTTCCATGTGCTCACCGCTGGTGAAGACGACGCGGTCGCCGCTCTGCAGCTGGTTCGCTTCGAACAGCAGGCGGATGCTGCCGCGCGCGGCTTCGCGCGGGGTCAGGCCGCGGCTGTCGAAGTTGATCGGGAACACATCGCGCATCAGCGCCATCTGGCGGCGGGCGCCGTCATGGCGGGTCACCGCGAACACCGGTGCCGAGGCACGGAAGCGCGACAGGTAACGCGCGGTGCCACCGGATTCGGTCATCGCCACGATCGCGCGCACGCCCACGTGCTGGGACAGGAACATGGTGGCCATGGCGATCGCCTGGTCGGCACGTTCCAGGTTGCGCGGCGAGGCGCCGAAGTCGGTCTCGGTCTGGAACTGGCGTTCGGCACCGAGGCAGATACGCGCCATCGCTTCGACCGCCTTGACCGGGTACATGCCAGCGGCGGTTTCGGCCGAGAGCATCACCGCATCGGTACCGTCGATGACCGAGTTGGCCACGTCCAGCACTTCGGCGCGGGTCGGGATCGGGCTTTCGACCATCGACTGCAGCATCTGGGTGGCGGTGATCACCACCTTGTTCTGCGCCAGCGAGGCCTTGATGATCTTCTTCTGCAGGCCCGGCAGTTCGGCATCGCCGATTTCCACGCCCAGATCGCCACGCGCGACCATGACCACGTCACTGGCGTCGACGATCTCTTCGAGGTTCTCGATCGCTTCGGTGCGCTCGATCTTGGAGACCAGCGCGGCGTAGCAGCCGTGCGACTCGGCGATCTCGCGCGCGTCGTTCATGTCCTGCGCGTTGCGGCAGAAGGAGACGGCGATGAAATCCACGCCGATCTTGGCCACGATGCCGATCAGTTCTTTGTCGCGCTCGGTCAGCGCGCCCAGCGACAGGCCACCGCCCTGCTTGTTCAGGCCCTTGCGGTCGGACAGCACGCCATCGTTGAGCACCGTGTTGATGATGCGCTCGCCCTGCACTTCGATCACCTGCAGCTGCATCAGGCCATCGTCGAGCAGCAGCACGTCACCGGCCACCACGTCCTGCGGCAGACCGAGGTAGCTCACGCCGACCTGGGTGGTGTCGCCCGGCGGCGGGGTGGCCGAGGCGACCAGGTCGAAGCGGTCGCCCGCCTTGAGCTTGATCTTGCCTTCGGCGAAACGCTCGATACGGATCTTCGGGCCCGGCAGATCGGCCAGGATGCCCACTTCCACGCCCACGCGGGCGGCGGCGGCGCGCACATCGGCAGCGCGCTTGGCCTGGCCGGAGGGGTCACCGTGACTGAAGTTGAGGCGAACCACGTTCACGCCGGCGCGGAAGAGATCCTCCAGCACGCCCGGCGGGTCGGTCGCCGGTCCGAGGGTGGCAAGGATCTTGGTGCGACGCTGACGCTCAATCATGGTTAATGGGCTCCCGTTAAAGGAGTGAAATTAGCACACCCATCACGTCCCATGAATACGATTACACCGCTGGCACGCTTGGGTTTCGCTGTTGTCCTGCAGACAGCCCGAGACGACCGCGCGGACAGTCGTTTGACCGCCCGGCGGCCAGCGCCAATCGCGGCGGGGCTTTGCGCAGGACATGCGGCGGCGTACGGATCGCCGCCGCGCCCCTCAATCGATCAGGGTGAGCAGGTCGTCCGGTGCCTGCGCGAGGTGCGCCGCCCCGGCCGCCGTGAGCTCTTCGGCACCGCCGAAGCCCCACAACACGCCGATATTGCGCAGCCCGTGATGACGCGCGCCTTCGATATCCATGCGCCGGTCGCCGATCATCCAGCACTGCGCCGGGGTCAGCGACAGCCGGCGCAGGGCCTCGGCCACCAGCTGCGGCTTCTCGCTGCGGCTGCCATCCGGGGTGGCCCCGATCACGTCCTCGAAGCAGTCGCCGAACGGCAGGTGCTCGACGATGCGACGCGCGTGCGGCTCGTTCTTGGCGGTGACGATCGCCAGCCGATGGCCGCGATCCTTCAAGGTCTGCACGACCTGGCCGATCCGCGGGTAGACCTCATGCTCGCGCCAGCCGATCACGTCGAAGCGCTCGCGGTAATACGTCACCGCCTGTTCGACGTCGGCTGGATCGTTGAACAACGGCGCGAAACTGGTGCGCAGCGACGGCCCGATCCAGCGCCGCAGCTGGGCCTGCGGCGGGACCGGTTGGCCCATCTGCGTGAGCGCATGCGCCACGCACCCGGTGATCCCGACGGCCGAATCGATCAGCGTGCCGTCGAGATCGAAGAACAGCACATCGCGGCTCACGAGCCGCGGGCCTCCAGCGCGGCGACGGCCGGCAGGGTCTTGCCTTCCAGGAACTCCAGGAACGCGCCGCCACCGGTGGAGATGTAGCTCACCTGGCCCGCGATGTCGTACTTGTCGACCGCGGCCAGGGTGTCGCCGCCCCCGGCGATCGAGAACGCCGGCGAGGCCGCGATGGCACGGGCCAGCGCTTCGGTGCCATGGCTGAAGGCTTCGAATTCGAACACGCCGACCGGGCCGTTCCAGACCACGGTGCCGGCCTTGGCGATCAGGCCAGCGTAGTGCTGGGCCGTCTCCGGGCCGATATCCAGGATCAGGTCATCCTCGGCCACGTCGGCGACAGCCTTCACCGTGGCTTCGGCGTCCGGCAGGAACTGCTTGGCCACGACCACGTCGGCGGGCAGCGGGATGTCCGCGCCACGCGCCTTGGCATCGGCCACGATCTTCTTCGCGGTGTCCAGCAGGTCCGGCTCATACAGCGACTTGCCGACCGAGTAACCGGCCGCCGCGATGAAGGTGTTGGCGATGCCACCGCCGACGATCAGCTGGTCGACCTTGCCGACCAGGCTGGAGAGCAGTTCGAGCTTGGTGCTGACCTTGCTGCCGGCCACGATCGCCAGCAGCGGCTGGGCGGGCGCGAGCAGCGCCTTGGCCAGCGCGTCCAGTTCGGCCATCAGCAGCGGACCGCCAGCGGCGACCGGAGCGAAGCGGATCACGCCGTGGGTGGAGGCCTGCGCGCGGTGCGCGGTGCCGAAGGCATCCATGACGAACACATCGCACAGCGCGGCGTACTTCTTCGCCAGCGCTTCATCGTCCTTGCCTTCGCCGACATTCATGCGGCAGTTTTCCAGCAGCACGATGGAACCGGGCGCGACGTCCACGCCATCGACCCAATCACGCACCAGCGGCACCTCGACCCCCAGCAGCTGCGACAGGCGCAGCGCCACCGGGGCCAGCGAGTCGGCTTCACTCCACACGCCTTCCTTCGGACGTCCCAGGTGCGAGGTCACCATCACGGCGGCGCCCTTCTCCAGCGCCAGCTTCAGCGTCGGCAGCGAGGCGGTGATGCGCTGCTCGGAGGTGATCTGGCCGTTGTCGATCGGCACGTTCAGATCCTGGCGGATCAGCACGCGCTTGCCGGAGAGATCGAGGTCGGTCATGCGAACGATGGACATAAGCAACTCTTTGGCTCTGGAGAAGGAAGGGCGCCGTGCGGCGCAGACGATCATTGTCCCGGCTGCGCGGGTGCATCGCAAATCCATGACCGGGACGGAGGTAGGCGGCGACCGTTGGTCGTCGCACGCGGACATGCCGTACCGACCAACGGTCGGTACCTACCCGTTCCGGTTTGGCTGACGCAGCAGGCTGACCGCGAACCCGCCGACGATCAGCACGCCGATCACCAGCAGCGCCCACAGCAGCCACTGTTTCCAGTCGCGCTGCGGGGCCACTGCGGCATCGCCGGCGAGCACTTCCGGTGCACCCTGCACGGTGGCCTGTGCCGGCTGCCACTGCGCGCCATGCTGTTCGCGCAGTTGGGCGATCACGGTGGCGACCGGCGCGTCCTGGCGCTCGGCGCGCACGCTGCCGGCGGCCACCGCATACGGCGGCTCGCCCTGGCTGAGGAACACCAGCGTTTCGGGCTGGTAACCGAGCTTGAGCGTTGGCGCCGGCATCGACTGCGGCTGGCCCGCGATCAGTTTCCAGTAACGGTCGCGCGTGCTGCGCGTCAGCGGCTGGGTCTGCGATTGGCGACGGTCGGCGGCGTCCTGCAGCTGGTAGGCCACCCACGGGCCGGCGCGCACCTGCCACGGCTGATCGGCATCGTCGCGGCTCAACAGCGTCCACTGCACCACGCTGTTGTCGGCGGTGGCGATATCGGCCTGCGCGATCGGGAAGCGCCCGTCCAGCTGATACTCGAATTCACCGGGCTTGCCAGCGGTACCGGTCAGCGACTGCCAGCGCCACGCGATCGCCTGCGCGGTCGGCGCCAGCTCGGCCTGCACCGTGGACAGCGCCGGCAAGGCATCGGCGCCGATCGGCAGAATGCGGAAGTACTTGGCCTGGCGCGCGATCTCGATGCGGCGCTGCTGCAGCCGGCGACCTTCGTGCTGCAGATCCACCAGCGGCACGTCGTCGGCGATGCGCAGCCAATCGCGCAGATCGTTGCTCATCTCCACGCGCACGCGCGCCTGCAGTGGCGACTGTGTCTGCCAGTCCAGGCGCAGCGCCTGCACGCCGGTGTTCAGCGCGCTGGCGTCGATCAGCCAGCCGGCCGGTTGCCCGGCCGCGCCACCGCGCCCCAGCCGCGCTTCCACCCGGCGCACGCTGCCGTCGGTATTGCGCTCGGTCAGCAGCTGCAGATCGTCGCCAGAGGTGCCGGCCATCGGCGGCAATGGGAACCATGACAGCGTCTGCCATTGCGGGGCCTGCGCCAGTGGCTGGTCGGCCGCCAGCAGGGCCGAGGGCAGTGCCTGACCTTGTGCATTGAACACCTGCACATCGGCCAGGCGTGGCGACACTGCGGTGCGGTAGACGCCATCGTCGAGCGTCAGCCGGTAGGCACCGGCCTGTGGCTGCGCGAGCTGCAGCGGCCACTGCTGGCGATAGGCCTGGCGGTCATCGGCGGCCTGGGCCTGGGCCAGCGCCGGAAGCGCCAGCGCGGTGAGGAGGATCAGCGGGCGAAAGGTCGTCAAGACTGCGGCTCCACGGCGGGGTCCGGCGCGCGCGGCGGCGCCGGTGCCAGATAGCCCACGACCGTGCACAGCAGGCCGTAAGCAATGAAAGAAGAAATGCCCAGCAGGTTGCCCAGGTGCTGGCGGTCGATCAGCACCAGCTTGGCCAGCACCACGCCCATCAACACCGCACCGACCAGCCACAGCACGCGTTGCCCGCGGCGCGAGCCCCACACCCAGCTGATCACGCCGAGCACGCTCCACACCACGGTCAGGCTGGTCTGGGCCAAGGTCGAGGACCACAAGCGTTCGTTCCACGGCACCCCGCCCCAGTGATGCACGGCGTGCAGGGTGATGCTGGTCAGGGCGACAAAGCCGGCAATCGCCAGCACCGGTATGCGCATCGCACGCAGGCCCTCCGGCGCCTGCGTGGACCAAAGCCAGCGCGCGGCGAGCACCAGAACAGCGAGCTGCGCCAGTTCCACGGGGTTGAGCAGTGGCAGCCACGGCAGCGGTGCAGCGCCGGCCGGGACCAGCAACAGGCCCGCCCAGCTCACGCCAAGCACCGCGAACAACGTGCCCTGCAGCGGCGTACGCATCGGATCGAAACGTTCGCCGAGCGGCACCGTCAGCCAGCGCCAGCGCAACAGCGCCACCGCGGTGACGAGCAGCCACGGCAGCAGCATCAGGGCCAGGCCCCACCCCTGTGCCAGCGCGAAACGGTCGGCCAGCCACAGGCAGGCCAGCGACACCACGCACGGCCACAGCAACCACCACAGGGACTGCGCCGCCAGCGACGTGCGGTCGTCGCCCGCGCGCAGACACCACAGGCTGCGCACACCCAGCAGCGCGAACACCGCCCAGGCCAGCGCGCCATACCCGGCGAACGGTTGGTCGTGCACGTCCGCCTGCCACAGCGCCAACGGGAACGCGGCCAGCACCATCGCCAGCGTGGTGAGCACCAGGGCGCGTGCCGGCCAGCGTCGATGCATCTCGGCGGCCAGCCAACCGGTGACGGCCGCGGCGATCAGCAGCGCATCGGGTTCGCTGCGGTGCGCGACGAAGCGCAGGATCTCGTGGGTGCCACTGCCCAGCCACCACAGCAGGCCCCACAGGTAGTAGACGATGGCCGGTGCGTCGCGCTGCGCACGGCGATAGCTGAAGGCCGCGGCAAAACCGGCCAGCGCCAGCAGCAGGCCGCTCATGAAGGTCGGGTTGGCGATGGCCGTGGCATCGAGATGCCAGTAGTCCGCGCCGACCACGAAGCCGAACGCGGCGCCCAGGGTCAGCAGCGCACCGGCGATCTGCGGCAGCCAGCGCTGCTGGCGCAGGCCCAGCCAGGCCAAGGCGGCCCCTTCCAGCGCGAACACGCTGGCGGTGGCCCGTGCGGACAGCGCCAGCGGCACCGCCAACGTGGCAAAGCCCACTGCGAGCACCGCATGCGACTGGCCCAGCGCGGCATAGCGCTCGCGCTTGATCAGCACCCACGCCAGCCCCGCATACAACGCGGCCAGTGCCAGCGAGCACAACGCCAGCAGCAGGCGGTCGTCCTGCAGCAGGCCGGCCTGCAGTGAGAACGCGATCAGCGGCGTGCCGAACACCAGGCTGCCATCGATCAGGTCGCGCTTGCCCGCGCTCTGCCGACGCGCATAGAGGATCGGAATCAGCAGGTAGAAGGCGAAGAACAGCAGCAGGAACGGCTCGGTGCTGGCGAACTTGTCCGCGCTGTACTGGAGCACGCCCCAGGCCGTACCGATGCCGAAGGTGAAGGCAAAGCCGAGCAGGTTCAGCGCGCGCCACGGTCGCCACCAGGCAATCGCCAGGATCGCCGCATTGAGCACCGCGTAATACGAGAACAGCGCGACATGGTTGCCGCTGCCGGTGGACAGCCATATCGGCGCCATGAAGCCGGCCAGGATGCCGAGCACGGCCAACGTGCGCGAGTTCTGCACCACCGCCAGCACGCCCATGCCGGCGATCAGCAGCACGCTTAGCGCGAACGCCGGCACGGCGGGAATCAGGTCGTAGCGCTTGAACGCGGCGAAGATGGTCAGCAGCAGGACGCCGATCGCCCCGCCCTGCAGCGCCAGCGCGAACAGGCGCCGGGTATCGCGCTGCACCCAGCCGAACACCAGCCCGGCCAGCGCCGCCAGCGCGATGGCGGCCAGGCGCAGCTCGATCGGGGCGTTCAACCAGCCCTGGTCGCTGGCGTACTTGAGCAGCGCGGCCACACCGGCCAGCAGCACCAGCATGCCGATCTTGACGGGCACGTTGCCTTCGGTGAACCACTGTTTGAGGGTGCCGACGATGCGCTCGCCGATACCCGGGCGCTGCGGTTCAACCGGCACCACCGGCGGCGCGGGCCTGGGGGGAATCGACGCCGAGGACGGCAGCGGGGGCGGCATGGCGGCCGCCGCTGCGGGTGCAGCCGTGGTATCCGCGGTCTCGACCGGCGGTTTAACCCCGGGCTGCATGCCGACGTCCAGCGGCGCGGCCACGGTGTCGACGGATTGGATATCCGTCCAGCGCAGCGGCCGTTCGGGTTCGGCTGGCACCGGCGTGGCGTCCCAGGCCGAACCTGTCGCGCGTTGCTCCAGCGCGGCCACGCGGCGGCGCAGGCCGGCGATCATCACCAGCGCCACGATCAGCAGCAGCGGGATCGCCAGCAGTACCAACACCAGCAGGACAATCAGAGCTTCCATTCCAGGCCATCCTCAAGAGGTCGCCCCGGCTGCACCCGGCAGGCGCAGTGCCAGGGCACGCGGGCCATGCTAAAGGATCGGCGGCACACGCGGGATCAAGGCCTGGCGGGCGCCCTGAAACGACAGACCCCGGCACGGGGCCGGGGTCTGTGGAATGACGCAGGGGCAGCGCTGGCTTACGCCGCGACGACCTTGACCATTTCCAGGCACTTGTTGGAGTAGCCCCATTCGTTGTCGTACCACGACACCAGCTTGACGAAGGTGCTGTCGAGCGCGATGCCGGCATCGGCGTCGAACACCGAGGTGTGGGTTTCACCGCGGAAGTCGGTCGCCACGACCTTGTCTTCGGTGTAGCCCAGGATGCCCTTCAGCGCGCCTTCGCTCTGTGCCTTCACTTCAGCGCAGATCTCGGCATAGGTGGCTTCCTTTTCCAGCTCGACGGTCAGATCGACCACCGACACGTCCGAGGTCGGCACGCGGAAGCTCATGCCGGTCAACTTCTTGTTCAATTCCGGGATCACCACGCCGACGGCCTTGGCCGCGCCGGTGGAGGACGGAATGATGTTTTCCAGGATGCCACGGCCACCGCGCCAGTCCTTGTTGGACGGGCCATCGACGGTCTTCTGGGTGGCGGTCGCGGCGTGTACGGTGGTCATCAGGCCACGCTTGATGCCCCACTTGTCGTTGATGACCTTGGCCAGCGGGGCCAGGCAGTTGGTGGTGCACGACGCGTTGGAGACGATCGCCTGGCCGGCGTAGGTCTTGTCGTTCACGCCGAACACGAACATCGGGGTGTCGTCCTTCGACGGTGCCGACAGGATCACCTTCTTGGCGCCCGCATCGATGTGCTTCTGCGCGGTTTCCTTGGTCAGGAACAGGCCGGTGGATTCGATGACGACGTCCACGCCGACCTCGTCCCACTTCAGGTTGGCCGGATCGCGTTCCTGGGTCAGGCGGATCTTCTTGCCGTTGACCAGCAGGTGGTTGCCGGAGACTTCCACGTCGGCCTTGAAGCGGCCATGCACGGAGTCGTACTTCAGCATGTACGCCAGGTAGTCCGGCTCCAGCAGATCGTTGATGGCGACGATTTCGATGTCATTGCCGAAGTTCAGCACGGCCGAGCGCAGCACGTTGCGCCCGATGCGACCGAAACCGTTGATGCCAACCTTGATTGCCATGTTCACAAGCTCCTGCAGCCGCGAGGGTGCGGCGCCGATGGAAAGGGGCGTTCATTCTAGCAGGGCCGGAACCGGCCCGGCCCGGGAATGACGAATGGGAACCGGTTACAACGGTAAATACCCGGATTGATCCGGATCAAGGCGCGCAGGCGCATGGACGGGAAAACTGGCGCCATTCCAACCCGCCACGAGACCGTCTCATGCGCAAGACCTCCCCCCTCCTGCTCTCCAGCCTGGCCGCCGCCCTGGCGCTGGCCGCCGCCCCCGCCATGGCCCAGTCCAAGGGTGACTGGACGATCGGTGCCGGCGTGCACCAGGTTGCCCCGAAGTCCAACAACGGCTCGCTGGCCGGCGGCACGCTGAAGGTCGATGTCGACAACGACATCAAGCCGACCATCACCGGCGAGTACTTCATCGCCGACAACCTGGGCATCGAGCTCCTCGCCGCGCTGCCGTTCAAGCACGACATCACCATCGCCGGCCTGGGCAACGTGGGCAGCACCAAGCACCTGCCGCCGGTGGTGTCGCTGCAGTATCACTTCAACAGCAAGGGCAAGGTGTCCCCGTTCCTGGGCGCCGGCATCAACTACACCACCTTCTTCAGCGAGAAGACCGGCGGCGCGCTGGCCGGCAGCACGCTGAAGATGGAAGACTCCTGGGGCCTGGCCGCCCATGCGGGCCTGGACTTCGCGATCAACGACAAGGGCTCGCTGCGCGTCGATGTGCGCTGGATGGACATCGACAGCAAGGTCAAGCTCGATGGCGAAAAGATCGGCACCGTCAATATCGACCCGCTCGCCTACGGCGTGTCGTACGTGTTCAAGTTCTGATCGGCGGATCAGAACCCAACAAGGCAACACCCTCGCAGCAAGACAGTTTCCCCGGCTTCGGCCGGGGTTTTTTTTTGGCTCATTCGGCCAACAGATGCCGCGCCGCTGCCTGCGCATGCAGCGTCGTCGTATCGAACACCGGCACCGTTGCATCCTGCGCGCCGACCAGCAGCATGATCTCCGTGCAGCCCAGGATGATGCCCTGTGCACCGCGGTCCACCAGTCGCTGCATCACCGCCCGGTAGGTCTCCCGCGAGGCCGGCAGCACCTGCCCCTGCACCAGCTCGCCATAGATGATCCGATGCACCGCCGCGCGGTCATCGGCCTCGGGAATCAGCACCTGCAGGCCATGCGCCTGGGTGAGCCGCCCCGTGTAGAAATCCTGCTCCATGGTGAACGCGGTGCCCAGCAAGCCCACCCGCTGCAGCCCGGCGGCCTTGATCGCCGCTGCCGTGGGATCGGCAATATGCAGCAGCGGAATCGCGATCGCCGCCTGCACCGCGTCGGCCAGGCGGTGCATCGTGTTGGTGCAGATCACGATGGCCGTCGCACCCGCGCCCTGCAGGCGCTGGGCCGCATCGATCATCCGCTCGGTGGCGGTGTCCCAGTCGCCGGCATGCTGCAGCGCCTCGATCTCAGCGAAATCGAACGACCACAGCAGGATCCGGCCCGAGTGCAGGCCGCCCAAGGTGTCGCGCACCTGCGCGTTGATCAGCCGGTAGTAGTGGGCCGAGCTTTCCCAGCTCATGCCGCCGATCAGGCCAACGATGTGGGCCATGGGAACCTCCGGATTCCGCCCGATGCGGGCACCCGGCGAGACTAGCCCACGCCGCCGGATTCTGCAGCCGGCCAGATCCCGGCAAGCCCGCGCGCGGCCAGCCCGCTAGAATGCCGCGGATGAAAATGCCTTCCCTGCTCCCGGCCACCGCCCTCGCGCTGGCCCTCACCTTCGTTTCCACCGATGCCCTGGCCTGGGGCGCACAGGGCCACCGCCTGGTGGCGCGGATCGCCGAGACCCGGCTGACCCCGCAGACCCAGGCCGAGGTTGACCGTCTGCTCGCCGCCGAGCCGGACCCGACACTGCACGCCATCGCCCCCTGGGCCGATCAGCTGCGCGCCAAGGATCCGGACCTGGGCAAGCGCTCGGCCGGCTGGCACTACGTCAACATCGGCGAAGACGATTGCCACTATGAAGTGCAGAAGCACTGCAAGAACGGCAACTGCGTGGTCGAGGCGCTGAAGGTACAGACCGCGATTCTCGGCGACCGCAGCAAGTCCGATGCAGAGCGCGCGCAGGCGCTGAAGTTCGTGGTGCACTTCGCCGGCGACATCCACCAGCCGATGCATGCCGGCTACGGCCACGACAAGGGTGGCAACGATTTCCAGGTGCAGTTCAACAACCGCGGTACCAACCTGCACTCGCTCTGGGACAGCGGCATGCTGAATGAGCAGACGCTGGATGACGACCAGTACCTCAAGCGCATGCTCGCGCTGCCCAAGCCCGCATTCGGCAAGCGCTCCAACATCACTGTCGACGCCGCGCAGTGGGCCGAAGCCAGCTGCCGGATCGCCATTGCACCTGGCGTTTACCCGGACAAGCGTACGCTGGGCCCCAGCTATGCGGCGACCTACCGCCCGGTCGCCGAGCGCGAGCTGCGCCTGGCCGGCGAACGCCTGGCGGTGCTGCTCAACGACACCCTGGGCAAGCGCTGAGGTCAGTACCATGTCATTGCACGTCGCCAGTTTCTTCCACCCGGACAGCCATACCTTCAGCTACGTGGTGCATGACCCGGCGACGTTGCAGGCGGCGGTGATCGATCCCGTGCTGGATTACGACCCGGACACCGATGCCCTCGGCGCCGGGCCGCTGCAGCCGTTGCTTGCGCATGTGCGCGGGCACGGCCTGCAGGTGCGTTGGCTGCTGGACACCCATGCCCACGCCGACCATGTCAGTGCCGGGCGCTGGCTGAAATCCCAGTGGCCGGACGCGACGCTGGCGATGGGCCAGGGCATCGTGCAGGTGCAGCGCACCTTCGCACCGCGTTACGCGCTGGATGTGCCGACCGACGGGTCGCAGTTCGATCATCTGTTCGCCGATGGCGAGCGCTTCACGCTCGGTGATATCGACGCCGAAGTGATCGCAGTGCCGGGCCACACCAGCGACAGCGTCGCCTATCGGATCGGCGATGCGCTGTTCACCGGCGACTCGCTGTTCATGCCCGACGGCGGCACCGCACGCTGCGACTTCCCGGGCGGTGACGCGGCGCAGCTGTACCGTTCGATCCAGCGGCTGCTTTCGTTGCCCGATGCGACCCGTGTGTTCATCTGTCACGACTACGGACCCGGTGGCCGCAAGGTCGCCAACCAGACCACGATCGGCGAGCAGCGCGCGCACAACATCCACCTGCGCGATGGCATCAGCGAGGCGGACTTTGTCGCCACCCGCCAAGCCCGTGATGCCACGCTGCCCGAGCCGAAACTGATGCAGCCCTCGGTCAAGGCCAACCTCCAGGGCGGTCCGGAAAGGTAGCGCCGGCCGCTGGCCGGCACCCCCTGTTGCCCGGTTGGCACAGTGCGCCTAACCTGTTCAGCGTCCTTGCCGCCGCACCACGTGTTGCCCTTTCACGATCTCGAACGTGAAGCCGTACAGCAGGCTTACCGGCACCGGTTCGATGCGCTCGGCGCCTTCGCAGTCTCCCCGATCCGTCGGCACGCGCTGCGGGGGAAAATGACAGACCGCTGCGGGGGTGTAGCGCCACATCGCCACCGCTTCCTGCGCCGCCTGCATGAGTGGCGCGTTCTCCGGCGCATTGCCGGCCGCGCATTCGCTGCGATCACTCAAGGGCACGCTGCGCTCCACCCTGCCCTGCGCATCGATCACCACCTGCAGGCACACCATGGTCGGTGCCAGCTCGCGCCGAGGGTCACGCTCCCCGACCACCGGATCGGGCGCGGCGTAGAGCTGCGGCATGCGGTAGCCCTCGGTGGGGCCGAGCTGATACGTCCCCACCTGCGCGCTCCCGGTCGCGCCCGTGTTCGCCTGCAGACGCTGGTGGTCCACGTTCTCGGCGCGCGTGTCCACCGTGGTGATCTGATCGTGGCCGGCACAGCCTGCCACGGCCACCGCCAGCCCGATGATGACCAGCGCCTGCTTCACTGCGTGGTGCCCGGTTCGTCCATTGCGAAGGTCAGCGGAATCTTCACCGCCGAGGCGACCGCCTTGCCATCCTTGAGGGCAGGCTCGAAGGTCCACTTCTGCGCAGCCTCGATCGACACCGCATCGAACACGCCCGCTGGCGTCGAACTGAGCACGCGGATCGCACCGGCCCTGCCCGTCGCATCGACCTCCACGCGCAGCTCTACCTTGCCGGTGATGCTCTGCTCGAACGCCGCCTTGGGGTACCTCGGCGGCCCCATCTCCCGCGCCTTCGCCTGCACGTCCACGTCCTGCGTCGCCGCGGCAGTGCGCTCACCCGCTGCGCCCTGACTGGCCCACGCCACGGTGCCCAGCCCCACGCACATCCCGACCACCAGCACCTGGCCGGTCAACCACGGCAATGCCTTCCGCTTATGCTCCTTCAACATGGCAATACGCTCCTTCAACATCGGTTGGCTGCGCCAGTGGCAGGCCATCGGTGCAACCGGGTGGACCAACTGCGCCTTGAGCAGCGCGTTGGCGTAGAGCCGGCGCAGCGCCGGATGCGGGTCGACCGTGCGCGCGTCGCAGGCCAGCTCCTGGTCACGCAGGAAGCGGCGCGCCGCCCACGGCAGCAACGGGTGAAACCAGAACACGCAGCGCAGCAGGGCCAACGCGGCGTTTGCCCAGGGATCACCATGACGGCGATGGCTGTGTTCATGACGCAGGATCAGGTCCTGCTCGGCCGGGCTGAAACGCTGCTCGAAGTCGGGGCCGACCACGATCCGCGGGCGCCACAGGCCGACCAGCGCCGGCAGGCCCGGGTCGCCACTGGCCTGCCAGCTGCCATCCGCGCGCGGCTGCAGCGCGCCCAGGGCCTGCTCGAAGCGGCGCTGCGCGCGCCAGCTGATGCCGGCCATCGCCACCGCGCCCAGCAGCCACACCGTCAACAGCAGCAGTGGCCACTGGGAGGCATCGTGAGGCACGGCAGGCGCGCGCAGCGCCGAGGCCATGACCATCACCGGGGCGGTCTCGGTGATCGTCAGCGGCGGCACCGGCAGGGACGGGACAACCAGCATCAGCGGCAGCAACCACCAGCTGCGGTAGGCCAGCGCTGCGCCCCCCAGCCGCAGCAGCAGAGGCCTGGCGGCGGCCAATACCAGCGTCGCCACCGACAGCCATACGCTGGCCTGCAGCAGCCCATCGAGCAGGTCAGTCATGGTCCAGCGCCTGGATGAGTTGCTTCAGTTCGGCGATGTCCTGCGCGCTGAGCTCCCCGCGCTGGCTGAAATGCGCCACCAGCGGCGCGACGCGGCCGTCGAACACGCGCTCCAGGAAGCCCTCGCTCTGCTCGGCCACCCAGGCCTGCCGTTGCAGCACGGGCGAGTACAGATAGCGACGCCCCTCGCGGCTGGCACTGACCGCCCCCTTGGTCAGCAGCCGGTTGAGCAGGGTCTTGATGGTGGGCTCGGCCCAGTCACGGCTGGCCAGCGCGGCCACCACATCATCAGCGCCCAGCGGATGGTGGCGCCACAGCACCTCCATCACCACGGCTTCGGCTTCACTGATCTGGCTCATCATTTACATCCGTAATCGACGATTCGATTACGCCCGTAATCAGCACGGGTGTCAACCCTTCGACAGCCGGTTCATGCAGCCACTGCCAGCATCGGCGCATGCCCCGCGGAGCCCTCGATGAGACGCTACCGAAAATTCGATTACCCAGTGGACGATGTGCGCCGCTTCCTGGAACCCGGCCCGGTCGTGCTGATCAGCTCGGCCTGGAAAGGCCAGCGCAACATCATGACGCTGGGCTGGCACATGGTGCTGGAGTTCACGCCCTCGCGCCTGGCGACCATGATTTCCACCGGCAGCCACAGTTTCGAGCTGATCCGCCGCAGTGGCGAATGCGTCATCAATGTACCCACCGCAGAGATGCTCGATACGGTGATCGGCATCGGCAACAGCAGCGGCGTGGAGATCGACAAGTTCGCGCATTTCGGCCTGGACGCAGTGGCCGCCAGCGAGGTTGCCGCCCCCTTGATCGCCCAGTGCCACGCCAGTTTCGAATGCCGGCTGGCCGACCGCAGCCAGATCAAGAAGCACGGTCTCTTCATCTGGGAGGTGGTCAAAGCACACGTCGCACGCGCCCCGAAACTGCCGCGCACGGTGCATTACCGCGGCGATGGCCAGTTCATGCTTTCCGGCGATGAACTCTCGCGTCGCCGTCTGTTCAAACCGGAAATGCTGTAATGACCCGCATGATTTCGCAGGATAGCGCCGCATGACCGAACACCTGACCGACCTGGACGCCGCCGTCGACTGGCTGCTGCAGCGGGTCGATGGCCCCCTGCGCATTGGCGCCCCGCTCGCCTTGGGCAAGCCGCACCGGCTGCTCAACGCGCTGTATGCCCGTGTGGAAAACGACGCCTCGCGGCCGCTGCAGCTTTACACCGCACTGTCACTGAACCCACCACGCGGCGGTGCCGGGCTGGAAGCACGCTTCATGAAACCTTTCGCCGAGCGTCATTTCGGTGAGGACTTTCCGCGGCTGGCCTACGCCGATGCAATGGTGCGCGACCAGCTGCCAGCGCATGTGCAGGTGGAAGAGTTCTACATGCAGTCCGGCGCATTGTTGAATTCCTCGCAGGCCCAGCGCAGCTACACCAGCCTCAACTACACGCACGCCGCCGATGCGGTGGCCCAGCGCGCGCCGCATGCGATCGTGCAGAAAGTGGCGATGCGCGCGAATGATCGGCGCCTGTCGCTGTCATGCAACAACGACATCACCCAGGACACGCTGGATGCGATGGTCGCGCGCGGGCTGCCACGCCCGCTGATGATCGCCGAGATCGATCCGCAGCTGCCCTATCTGGCCGGCTCGGCCACGGTGGATGTGTCGTTCTTCGATCTGGTGATCACGCCGCCGGGGCCGTACCCGGCGCTGTTCGGCCTGCCCCGCCAACCGGTCAGCGATGCCGATTACGCCATCGGCCTGTACGCCAGCACGCTGGTGCGCGATGGCGGCACGCTGCAGATCGGCATCGGCACGCTGGCCGATGCGCTCAGCCATGCACTGGTGCTGCGGCATACCGACAACGCCCGCTACCGGCAGATCCTGCAGGCGCTGGATCCCGGCCTGGCCAGCCACCCGACCGTGCTGGAGTGCGGTGGCCTGGAGCCGTTCGAGATCGGTCTGTACGGCTGCAGCGAAATGCTCAACGAAGGCTTCCGCCGTCTGGTCCAGACCGGGGTGATCCGGCGCAAGGTGCATGACGATCTGGCCTTGTTGCAGCGGATCGAGAACGGCACCGCGTGGACCACCGACTACGCCACGCTCGAGGCCGAGGGCGAGTACCTGCACGGCGCGTTCTATCTGGGCTCGCCGGAGTTCTACCAGTGGCTGCGCGACCTGCCCGATGAGGAGCGCAGCGCGATCGGCATGCGCCGCATCAGTGAGATCAACCAGCTCTACGGCGGCGATGAAACGCTGGAGCGGATGCAGCGCCGCGATGCGCGCTTCTTCAACTCCTGCATGATGGCCACCGCGTTGGGGGCTGCGGTTTCCGATGCGCTGGAAGACGGCCGTGTGGTCTCCGGCGTGGGCGGCCAGTACAACTTCGTGGCGATGGCGCATGCCCTGCCCGGCGCCCGCAGCGCGCTGATCTTCCGCGCCACCCGCGAGGACAGGGGCGTCCTGCACTCCAACGTGCGCTGGAACTACGGCCACACCACGATCCCGCGGCACCTGCGCGATCTCTACATCAACGAGTACGGCATCGCCGACCTGCGCAACATGACCGACGAGGACTGCGTGATCGCGATGGCTGCGATCACCGATGCACAGTTCCAGGCCGCATTGCTGGACAAGGCGAAGGCCTCGAAGAAACTGGCGACCG
This sequence comes from Stenotrophomonas sp. TWI809, assembly GCF_039673205.1. Lineage (NCBI taxonomy): Bacteria > Pseudomonadati > Pseudomonadota > Gammaproteobacteria > Lysobacterales > Lysobacteraceae > Stenotrophomonas > Stenotrophomonas sp. TWI809. The sequence goes on from NZ_JBDJLE010000021.1 coordinate 34,986, forward strand.
GTTTCACTCCGTCCGCCGATGGACAGCGCAACACCGCTGCGGCGGTCAGTGCGTCGCTGGCGCCGTTCCGCCAATCCGGGCTGCTGCCGGATTATCCGCTGGGCAGCGATTTCACCGAGGTCGAGCAGCACCTGGTCAAGGCGCTGGGCTGGCTGAAGCAGAACACGCAGACGCCGATGGCCAAGCTGCGCACGGTGCTGTCAGCGGTAACGCAACCGGCCGGCGATGGCGATCAGGCGTATCTGCAGCGGATGGGGCTGGAGGCGCCGAAGACATTCGGCGAACGCATCGAGGCGCGGCTGGTGCGGTTGGGATTGGCGCGCACTGCAGCCGGGTGATGTAGATCCACGCCATGCGTGGATGCGTGTTGATCACGGGTCAGCAATGGTCGAGGGTACGCCAACAGCATCCACGCATGGCGTGGATCTACCCTTGATCAAGGATGCCGTGGTGTTTGCCCTTCAACAAACGAAAAGGCCGGCTTTCGCCGGCCTTCCGCTTGATGGCGCCGAGCATGGCTCGACGCTATCCAGCCGTCATCAGTTCGCCAGCTGCGCCTTGGCCGCAGCCACGACGTGCTCGGCGGTGATGCCGAAGTGCTTGTACAGCGCCTCCGCCGGGGCCGACGCACCGAAGGTGTCGATACCCACCACCGCACCGTCCAGGCCCACGTACTGGCGCCAGAAACCGGTGACACCGGCTTCCACGGCCACGCGGTTGCGCACGGCGTTGGGCAGCACGGACTCACGGTACGCCGCGTCCTGACGCTCGAAGACGTCGGTCGACGGCATCGACACCACGCGGGTCTTGATGCCGGCGGCATCCAGCTCCGCCTTGGCGGTCACGGCCAGGCCCACTTCCGAACCGGTGCCGATCAGGATCACGTCCGGCACGCCGCCTTCCGCATCGGCCAGCACATACCCACCGCGCGCGATCTGTGCGACCTGCTCGGTGCTGCGCGGCTGGTGCGGCAGGTTCTGGCGGCTGAACACCAGGCAGCTCGGGCCGTCGGTGCGGGTGATCGCCGACTTCCAGCTGACCGCCGATTCAACCGCATCGCACGGGCGCCACACATCGTTGTTCGGGATGTAGCGCAGCGAGGCCAGATGCTCCACCGGCTGGTGGGTAGGGCCGTCTTCGCCGAGGCCGATCGAATCGTGCGTGTACACGTGGATCGCGTGGGCCGGGATCAGCGCGCTCATGCGCACGCCGTTGCGGGCGTAATCGCTGAACACCAGGAAGGTGGCGTCGAACGGAATGAACCCGCCATGCAGGGCCAGGCCGTTGGCGATCGCGGTCATGCCGAACTCGCGCACGCCGTAGTACACGTAGTTGGCGTTCGGGTCATCGGTGGCGACCGACTTGCTGGCCTTCCACAGGGTCAGGTTGGAGTGCGCCAGATCGGCCGAACCGCCCACCAGTTCCGGCAGCAGCGGCGCGAACGCTTCGATCGCCAGCTGCGAGGCCTTGCGCGAGGCGATGGTCTGGCCATCGGCCTGGACCTGGGCGATGTAGGCATCGGCCTTGGCGATGAAGTCGGCCGGCAGCTCGCCGTGCGAACGACGGATCAGCTCCTCGGCTTCGGCCGGGAACTGCGCGGCGTACTTGTCGAACTGCTGTTCCCACTCGGCCTGGCGCAGGGTGCCGGTACCGCCGGCACGCCAGCCGGCGTAGATTTCTTCCGGAATCTCGAACGGGCCGTACGGCCAGCCCAGCTGCTTGCGGGTCGCGTCCAGCTCATCCTTGCCCAGCGGGGCGCCGTGGCTGGATTCCTTGCCGGCCTTGTTCGGCGAGCCGAAGCCGATGGTGGTGCGGCAGCAGATCAGGGTCGGCTTGTCGAACTGCGACAGCGCGCTGTCGATGGCGGCCTTGATGCTGTCCGGATCGTGGCCATCGACGCCGCGCACCACGTTCCAGCCATAGGCTTCGAAACGCTCGGGGGTGTTGTCGGTGAACCAGCCATCGGTGTTGCCATCGATGGAGATGTGGTTGTCATCCCAGAAGCAGACCAGCTTGGACAGGCCCCAGGTGCCGGCCAGCGAGGCGGCTTCATGCGAGATGCCTTCCATCAGGCAGCCATCGCCCAGGAACACCCAGGTGCGGTGGTCGACGATCTCGTGTTCCGGGCGGTTGTAGCGCTGAGCCAGCAGCTTCTCGGCCAGGGCGAAGCCCACGGCGTTGGCCAGACCCTGACCCAGCGGACCGGTGGTCGTCTCCACGCCGGGGGTTTCATGGTGTTCCGGGTGGCCGGCGGTCTTGCTGCCCAGCTGGCGGAACTGCTTGAGCTGCTCGATCGGCAGGTCGTAGCCGCTCAGGTGCAGCAGTGCGTACTGCAGCATCGAGCCGTGGCCGTTGGACAGCACGAAGCGGTCGCGGTTGAACCACTTGGGATTCTTGGGGTTGTGACGGAGATAGTCGTTCCAGAGCACTTCGGCGATATCGGCCATGCCCATCGGCATGCCGGGATGACCGGACTTGGCGGTTTCGACCGCATCAGCGGCAAGGAAGCGGATGGCATTGGCCAACTGGCGGCGGGTAGGCTGCGTCATGGTTCTGTCGGAGTCGGGAGGCTCCCGCGGAGCTGCGGGCAGCCCATTGTCCCACAGGTGATCGGCGGGGTCAGGCCGGAGACAGGCCAGGCCCTTAACGACAACGCCCCGCACAAGGCGGGGCGTCGGGAACCCACAGCCTGCGCAGGCTCAGTCGCGCGGGGCGGGGGCCGGGGCCGGGGCCACCGCGGCCACGACCGGACCATCGTCCACTTCGCCCTTGGCCACCAGGGTGGTCAGGGCCAGATCGCCGGTGACGTTCAGCGCGGTACGGCACATGTCCAGGAAGTGGTTCACGCCCAGGATCAGGCCGATGCCCAGCGGGTTCACGCCGACCATGGCGCAGATCATGGCCACCACCGGCAGCGAGCCGGAGGGCACGCCGGCGGTGCCGATGCCGCCCAGGATGCAGACCGCCATGACCATGAACTGCTGGCCGATGCTCAGGTCCACACCGAAGAACTGCGCCAGGAAGATCACCGTCACGCCCTCGAACAGCGCGGTGCCGTTCTGGTTGGCGGTGGCGCCCACGGTCAGCACGAAGCGCGAGACCTTCTGCGGCAGGCCCATCTGGTCGGCCACGCGCAGCGCGGTCGGCAGGGTGGCGTTGCTGGAGGCGGTGGAGAAGGCCATCACGGTGGCCTCCTGGGTGTCGCGGAAGAACGCCAGCGGCGAGCGCCCGGACAGCCACACGGCCACGCCGTAGGTCACCACCATATGCAGGCCGAGCGCCAGCACCACCACGCCCACGTAGGCACCCAGGCGGATGATCAGCTCGAAGCCGAACAGGGCGGCCAGGTTGAACATGAAGCAGGCCACCGCGTACGGGGCCAGGCGGATGACCAGGTTGATCAGGGTCATCGAGACTTCGAAGATGCCTTCGATGGCACGACGCAGCGGGGCCACCTTCTCTTCAGGCGAAAGCACCATGCCGATGCCGAACATCAGCGCGAAGAACATCAGCGACAGGATCGCGCTGTTGCTGGACGCGGCCTCGACCACATTGCCCGGCACGATCGACAGCAGCATGTCCATGCCCTTCGGCGTGCCATGGATACCGGCGACGATTTCCTTGCTGCGTTCGGCGTTCTCGGCCAGCATCTGCGCGGCCACGACCGGGTCCACGCCCACGCCGGGCTTGAGCACGTTGACCAGCACCAGGCCGATGCCCACGGCGATGCCGGACAGCACGATGGTGTAGGCCAGCGTCTTCCAGCCGATGCGGCCAAGGGCGCGGATGTCGCCCATCTCCGACACGCCCATGATCAGCGCCGAGAAGATCAGCGGCACGATCAGCATGAAGATCAGATTGAGGAACAGGCCCGAGGCCGGGGTGGTGATGTAATCCATCACCCACTTGGCACCGGTATGCAGGCCGTCGATGCTGCCACCGAGGGCATGGACGGTCAGCCCGAGGACCAGGCCGATGATGAAGCCAATGCCCATTTTCCAATGCAAAGGCAGTTTCTGCCGGGTCGTTGCAGCCTCAGTCATGGAGCGGCGTTCCTCGAAAAAATGAAATCAGCTTAGCAAAGCCGGCCGCCCTGACCGACACGCCTTTTTATGAATGCGCGGATGGGTACAACGGCGCGAGGCCATTGTTCTGCGCGGCCGCACGGGCCCGCCAGTGCGGTCCGTCATGGAAGGCGCGCCGCAGCGCCTGCCGTGCCTGGCCCACATCACCGCCCTGCCCGCCCCAGCGGACCGCCTGCATCTGGAGCAACGTGTCGCGCTGCTGGGGGTTGTCGAGGCGCTCCAGCACCTGCTCCAAGGTCTGCACGCCGCCCATGCCAGCCAGCACGGCGATGATCTCGTCCAGTCCACCCGCCTCCATCGCGCGGCGCAGGTCGGCACGCGTGTACGGGCTCCCGGACGGAGCGACCGGCACACCCGCTTCGGCACCGGGCACGGCGACAGGACGACCGCGTCGGCGCCAGCCCCAGACCAGGGTCAGCAGCCACAGCAGGGCCAGGCCCGCCGACAGCGCGATCCAGCCCCACGGCCGCGGCGCGCCCTGCGCCGGCGCCAGCTGCAGATCGGTGGAGGCCGCCGCCGGTTCGCCCGGCAGCGCCGAGGTAGTGTCCACCGGCAGCGCCGGCGCGGTACTGCCGGCCACCCCGGCAGCGATGTCCAGTGGCAGGTCCGGCAGGCTGGCACTGCGCGGCTGCCCGGCGGCCACATCCCACCACGCCATGCGCAGCCCCGGCACGGTCAGCGGCCCGGCCTGGCGCGGCACGATCGCAAAACGCCGGGTCAGCTTGAGCTGCGGGGTGTTGCCGTTGAAGGTTTCATCGAACTGCGGCGGCTCGGCGAACACCTGCGCGCCGGGGCCGACATCGGGCACGGGCAGCTCAGGGAACTGCGCCCTGGTCGCGCCGTCGGCCACGGCCTCCACCACGATCGTGGCCGCCTCACCGGCACGGCCGGTGGTGGGCGCTGCGGTGTAGCGCAGGCGCAGCCCGTGCAGTGGCAGCCACGGCTGCGGTGCAGAGGCGGGTTGCGCCTGGACCTGCAGCGTGCGCTCGGCCGATGCGGCACGCAGGCGGCCATCGCCGCCGAACATGTCATTGAAGAAGCCGCCCGCGCTGCGCCCGTTGAACTGCGCGGCCGGCAGCACCAGCGGCCCGCTGCGCTCGGGAATCAGCAGGAAGCGCCGTTCCACCACGTTGTAGCGGCGCCCATTGACCTCGCGCACCAGGGTGCGGTCATCGCCCACCCGCTGCAGCGAGGCGCCGGGCGGTGTATCGAGCACCAGTTCGCCACTGAGCAGTTGCGCGGCGTAGAACAGGCGCACCACCACGCCGACACTCTGCTGCACATAGGGCGTGGGATCGTCGACCTCGGTTTCGAGGAAGGCCGCGGCATCACCCCTGGCGGCCGCGGGGGCGGACGCGCTGCCGGCGCCGACCTGCAGGGTCAGCGGCTGGGTGCGGCTGCTGCCCACCTGCAGCGCAGGAATCTGCAGGGTGCCGGTGCGCTTCGGGCTGAGCGCGACGGCATACAGCGCGCGCGAGGTCATCGCGCCGTTGCTCCACTGCACCTGGCGGCTGCTGGTCTGGCTGCTGAGATCGAAGTCGGTCCGCAGCGGGCCATAGTCCGGCGCGCCGCCGCCCGCATCGGATTCGATGTTGAGGGTGACGGTATCGCTGTCGGTGATCTGCTCGCGGTCGAGCCAGGCGCGGGTCTGCGCGTGCGCGGCCATGCTCGCGCACAGCAGCAGGGCAAGCCCGGCGCGCAACCAGCGCTGTATCGTGGAATGTGTCATCGCCCTTCCCGTTTCCTGCGTTCGTTTTCCAGCTGGAACTTGGCCCGCAGCAGGCTGCCGGGGTCATCCGGTACCCGCCGCATCCACGCCTCGACCGCCTGCTGCTGCTCACGCTGCTGCGGGGTGCCGCTGACCTGGCCCTGCGCCTTGTCGTTGCCGTCGTTCTGCCCCTGGCGCTGCATCGCCTGCTGCATGCGCTCGCGCTGGGCCGCGTCAGCCTGGGCCTGCGCCTGGCTGTCGGCGGCCTGCGGCGACTTCCCGCCCTCGGATTGGCCATCCTTTGGATCACCGGATGCCGGCGGCGGTGATTGCCCCTGTTCGCCCTTGTCCTGCGGCGGCGAGGACTGACCGTCGTTACCCTGACCCGGGTTCTTGCCGGGATCGGGCGGGTCGGAGGGCGGCTTTTTCCCGTCCTTCTGATCGTTGTTCTGATCGTTGTTCTGTGGCGGCTTGCGCTTGCGGGCGGCATCGACGGCGGCGCGGTTGGCGACCGCATCGGCCATGCCCGGATGCTGCTTCAGCGCACGGTCGTAGGCCTCGATGGCGGCGTCGTACTGGCCCTGTCGCGCCAGCGCGTTGCCCAGGTTGTACCAGCCGGCATCCGTATCGATGCCCTCGAACTGCTGCTGCGCCGCCTTGAAGTCACCCTTGCGGTACGCATCCACACCGGTGGACAGGCGTTGCTGATCGACCTGGTCGGCGCGTTGCCACCACGTTCCCTCGGCGGCATGTGCCGTCGTCGGCAGCGCCATCGGCAGCGCCGCCATCATCACCAGCACGGCCAGCGCGCCGCGCCGCCGGAAGGCGAACAGGGCCAGCAGCATCAGCGGTGGCAACAGCCAGAACCCTTCATCGCGCCACGTGCGGCCCTGCCCTTCGCGGCTGTCATCGGCACTGACCCGCGGGGTCAATGCGTCCAGCGCCGCGAGATCCTTGTCATCGGAGGCGATACGCGCATAGCGGCCGCCGCCACGGCTGGCGACACCCCGCAGCGTGCCCTCCTCCAGCCGCGCCGGCACGATCTGACCCTCGCCGTTGCGGTAGGCCGCGCCCTGCGGCGTACCCAGCCCGAGCACGGAGACCACGAAGCCCTGCGCGCGTGCCGAGGCAGCAGCCTGTTCGGCATCCGCATCGGCGCGATCGGTCAGCAGGAGAATGTCGCCACCGCGTGCGCCGGATTGCTGCAGCAGCTTCACCGCCGTCTCCAGCGCACGGTCGGCACGCTGGCCATCGCGCGGCATCACATCCGGCGCCAGCGCATCCAGATACAGCGCGACATTGGCCATGTCGTCGGTCAGCGGCGCCACGGTGTAGGCATCGTCGGCGTAGACGAGCAGCGCGACTTCGCCGCCCTGGCGCTCGCGCAGCAGCGTGGCCAGCTTGGCGCGCGCCTGCAGCAGGCGCGACGGTGGCAGATCGGTCGCGGTCACCCGCGAAGAGAGATCCAGCGCGACCACCAGCGGCGACGGCGTCTGCCACAGCGGCTGTGCGACCTGTCGCCATGAAGGACCGGCCAGCGCCACGATGGCGGTCGCCGTACCAAGCAGCAGCAGGATCAACCCGCCCCAGGCGCGACGGTCGCGGCCGACCAGCAGATGGCGCAGCAGATGCGCATCCACCGTCTGACGCCAGACATTGGCGCGACGGCGACGCAGCCACCAGATCGCGACCAGCAGCGGCAGCACGAGCAGCGCCCACAAGGCATCGGGGCGGACAAAATGCAGGGCGTTCCAGCTCGCGCTCATGTCCAGCGCCTCGGCAACAACCCCGCCAAGCCGGCCAGCAGCAACGCCAGTGCCAGCGGCGGGGCGTAGCGTTCGATCCGCGGCCGCACCGCCGGGCCCGCCGATTTGACCGGCTCCAGCCGTTCCAGCTCGGCATAGATGCCGGCCAGCTCATCGGTATTGCGCGCACGGAACGAGCGGCCGCCGGTGAGCTCGGCAATCTTGTTCAGGGTTGCTTCGTCGACCGGGTCTTCGCCGGGGGCGATCTGCACGCCAAACAGGCTGATGCCCCCGTCGCCGCCGAAGGCGACCGTATATACGCGCACACCTTCGGCCTGGGCCAGCTCGGCCGCGCGCAGCGGTTCGAGCACGCCGGCATTGCTGACCCCGTCGGTGAGCAGGATCAGCACGCGCTGCCCTTCCGGCTGTTCGCGCAGGCGTTTGACCGCCAGCGCGATCGCATCGCCGATCGCGGTCTCGCGCCCGGCCAGGCCGACCACGCTGTCGCGCAGCTGGTCACGCACGCTGGTGAGGTCGGCCGTCAACGGGGTCAGCGTATAGGCACGCTCACCGAAGATCAGCAGGCCGACACGATCGCCCACACGGCGATCGAGGAAATCGGCAAGCACGGCCTTGGCCGCGGTCAGCCGCTCGACCACCTGATTGCCAAGCATCATGTCCGCTTCGCTCATGCTGCCGGAGACGTCCACCGCCAGCATCATCTGCCGGCCCTGCTGTGGCGGCGTCACCGCTTCGCCCAGCTGCTGCGGTCGCGCGGCGGCCACGCACAGGCAGGCCCACGCCAGCCATAGCAGCGCGCGTCCCAGTCGTGGCCCGGCACCGCCCGAGGCAGCCCCGAGCGACTGCAGCTGATCGGCCGCATACGGCACCCGCAACGCGGCCCCCGCGCCGGGCCGCGATGGCCACCAGTGCATCAGGATCGGCAAGGGCAGCGCCCACAACATCCAAGGCCACGCCAGGCTGTCCACCCAGTTCAACCACGTGGGCATCGTCATCGCGATCATCGGCGCCGCTCCGTCAGCAACGACAAATAACGGCGGCGGGCCAGCACGCGCAGCCGCTGCACCGCCTCGGCATCCACGCTCGGTCGATAGCCACCATCGAGCAGCAGCGCACCATCGCCCTCGGAAAACGCCCGGCTGTTCTTCTCATCCAGGAACGCGAGCCACGCGTCGCCCTGCAGACGTTCCGCCCCGGGCTGGGACTGACGTGCCGCGCGGCGCAACAGCTCGGCGATCGCCGCCACCTCCAGCACCGGCGAACCGGCCTGGGCCACCTGTGCATCGAACAGCGCCAGCCAGCGCTGGCGCGCGCGCCGCCGGCGCCAGTGCCAGACCCAGATTCCCGTCACCACCAGCACGATCGCGCCGAACACCAGCCACCAGCCCGGCGCGGGCGGCCACCAGGGCGGTGACGGCGGCAGCTGCACATCGCGCAACGGCAGCGATGCGGCGGCGCTCATGCCACCACCGCCGTCGGCAAGGGGCTGAGCCAGCTGTCACTGGCATCGTCGGTGGCCACCACATGCACCTGGATGCGCCGAGCCGCCAAGCGGTTCTGCAGCGCTTCCAGAGGCGCAACGAAGCGTTCGCGCCAGTGCTCACGCACCGCGGCGCTACCCAGATCCAGCAGCACGCGACGCCCCTGCGAAAGAAACGGCAGCGCATCGGCCGGCGGTGCCAGCTCCAGCGGATCGACCAGCAGCATCACCACCACCTCGTGGTGCATGGCCAGTGCGGCCCAGCGTGCGCTGCTGATGGTGGCGGCGCGCGCCGGATCGGCCAGCACCACCACACGGGCACCGGGGCGCAGCAGACGTGCCGCCTGCTCCAGCGCCCGATCCAGGCCGGCGTCCTCGGCAGGCGGATCGGCATACCAGCGGGTCAGGGCGTCAAGCACGCGCAATACACCGCGGGTGCCGCCGGCCGGTGCGATCGGCGGCTCCTGGGTGCTGCCACGCACCGCAGCCAGGCGGTCGCCCTGGCGCTGCGCCAACCACGCCGCAACCGCACCGACGCGCGCGGCCTGCACGGATTTGAAGCGGACCCGGGTGCCGAAATACAGCACCGGATCGGTATCGGCGACCAGCAGCGTCAAGCGTTCGCGCTCGGCCTGAAAGAGTTTGGTATGCGCGCGCCCGGTACGCGCGGTGACGCGCCAGTCGATATGCCGCGCGTCATCGCCCGGTACATAGTCGCGGGACTCGGCGTATTCCATCCCACGCCCGCGCGCGGGCGACGGCGCACTGCCGGCGTGACCCAGACGGCCACGCCGCGCCGGCGGCGCGCGGTGCGCACTGCGGCGCAATGCCACCAGCTCGGCCAGACGCGGCCGCAGGCCATCGCCTTCAAGCGGCGTGGCCGTATGCACGGGCGTATCCATCGCGCTCAGGGCGCCGGCACGCGGGCCAGCAGCTCGGCGACCAGGCGCTCGCCATCCCAGCCTTCGGCGGTGGCTTCATAGCTGGGCAGCACGCGGTGCCGCAGCACGTCGGGCGCAACGTTGCGCACATCTTCCGGGGTGACGAAGTCGCGGCCGGCCAACCAGGCCCGGGCGCGGGCACAGCGCTCCAGCGCGATCGAGCCACGGGGGCTCGCGCCCCACGCGATGCGCCGGGCCAGCGCCGGGTCGTAACGCGCGGCATCGCGCGAGGCCAGCACGATCTCGATGAGATAGCGCTCCAGCGCGGGCGCGACATGCAGCGAGAGCACGGCCTTGCGAGCGGCGAACACATCGCTCAACGGCATGCGGGCGGGCGCGGCGGCCGGGGTGGACAGCGCTTCGCGCGCACGCTCGCGGGCCAGGCGCAGGATTTCGGTTTCCGCCTCCGAATCCGGATAACCGATCCTTACATGCATCAGGAAGCGGTCGAGCTGGGCTTCGGGCAGCGGGAAGGTGCCCTCCTGCTCGATCGGGTTCTGGGTGGCCATCACCAGGAACAGCGACGGCAGCGGATAGGTATGGCGGCCGACGGTGACCTGGCGTTCGCCCATCGCTTCAAGCAGCGCGGACTGCACCTTGGCCGGGGCACGGTTGATTTCGTCGGCAAGCAGGATCGGATGGAAGATCGGACCGGGCACGAATTCGAAGCGGCCTTCCTGCGGGCGCCAGATCTCGGTACCGGTCAGATCGGCCGGGAGCAGATCCGGGGTGAACTGCACGCGTGAGAAATCCGCATCCAGCCGGGCGGCCAGCGCACGGATCGCGGTGGTCTTGGCCAGGCCGGGGGCACCCTCGACCAGCAGGTGACCATCGGCCAGCAATGCGGTCAGCAGGCGCTCGACGAGCGCGCTCTGGCCGACGATCTCGGAGGACAGGCCGTCGCGCAGCGCGCGGAAGGCCTCATGCAGGCGGTCGTGCTCCACCGGAGCGGGCGTGGGGGTATCGGGCATGGGGGGCGGCAGATTCATGGCATCCATGTGACCTCCACGGTGGGCAGAGGTTCCATCGCCATGATGGCAGGACAGCGCCGGTTACGACATCAAGATTGGCTGAACGCAGAAAGGGCCGCACGGGGCGGCCCTTTCGTCATTGCAGCAGCGCTGCGGCTCAGTTGACGGCCGGATTGGCCTTGGCCACGCGCAGCACCTTCGGGGTCACGAACACCAGCAGTTCGGCCTTGTCCTTGTTGCGGCTGCGCTTCTTGAACAGATTGCCCAGGAACGGCACGTCGCCCAGGAACGGCACCTTGTTGATGCTGGTGCGGTCGGTGAACTCGTACACGCCACCGATCACCACGGTCTGGCCGTCGTCCACCAGCACCGCGGTATTCACTTCGCGGCGGTTGATGGTCGGGACCTGGCCATAGCCTGCCAGCAGGATGTAGCTCTCCACTTCATCCTTCTTGACCGCCATGTTGAGGAACACACGGTTGTCGTTGGTGATGGTGGGGGTGACCTTCAGCTCCAGCACCACTTCCTTGAACTGGACGTTGGGCTGGGCCGCGGCGCCGGCCGCACCACCACCGCTGATGGTGACGTAGCCGATTTCCTTACCCTGCTTGATCACCGCTTCGCGCTGGTTGGTGGTCACCACGCGCGGGTTGGAGATGACTTCGCCGCGCGATTCGGCCTGCATCGCCGAGAGCTCCACATCCAGCAGGTACCCGGCATTGAGGATCGACAGCGCCAGCGAACCGGGGTTGTTGATCGCCGCCACCGGCAGGTTCCAGTTCAGGCCTTCGGCGAACTTGGTCGCACCACGCACCGGGATCGCGCCGGTGCGGCCACCGGCCACCCACTCGTTGATCGCCTTCTGGTACTCGGTGTCCTTGGTGCCGCGGTCGTTGATGTTGTTGTGGTTCTGATCGGTGTTGGCCCCGAAGAACACATCCTGGCGGCTGCCGCTGATGCCGAACTTGGCGCCGAGTTCACGCGCGAAGGTATCGGTGGCGATCACGATCCGGCTTTCGATCAGCACCTGGTCGACCGGGCGGTCGATCACGCTGATGAGCTCACGCATGCGCGCGATCTTCTTCGGAATGTCGCTGATCATCAGGGTGTTGGTGCGCTCGTCGGCCACGATACGGCCGCGCGAGGACAGGAACCCGCTGTCTTCCTGCGAGCTGCCACCACTGCCACCGCTGCTGCCGCCGATACCCTTGGCTTCGGTCAGCGCTTTGAAGATCGCCCCGGCGTTGTGGTAGTTGATCTGCACGTAATCGGTGACCAGATCCTCGCGGTTCTCGATCGCGATGCGCGCGTCTTCCTTGTCCTGCTCGAACTTGGCCAGTTCCGGCTGCGGTGCCACCCAGATCACGCCGCCATCGCGACGCTTGTCCAGGCCCTTGGCCCGCAGCACGATGTCCAGCGCCTGGTCCCACGGCACGTTGATCAGGCGCAGGGTCACGTTGCCCTGCACGCTGTCGGAGGCGACCACGTTGAGGTTGGATTCCTCCGCGACCAGCTGCAGCACGGTGCGAACCGGCACGTCCTGGAAGTTGAAGGTGACCGGCTTGCCGCTGTAGCCGCGCTGGCCCAGGGCCGCCGCGGCCTGACTGACCGAGCTGGCGGTGACCGCGCCCGTCGCCGGGGCGGCCTGGCGCGGGCTGATCTCGACCACGTATTCGTTGCCGCTCTGGTAGGCCAGCGACTCGAACGCGGTGTTGGTGTTGAGCACCAGCTGCGTGCCGCCGCCATACGGCTTGGGATCGATGCGCTGCACGGGCGTGGCGAAGTCGGTCACGTTGATCGACTTCTGCAGGTTTTCCGGCAGGCGTGCGTTGCCGACGTCGATCACGACGCTGTTGCCCTGGCTGCGCAGATCCGGGCTCGCGCCCTGGCCATCGAACTGCAGGATCAGCCGGCCGGCGCCATCGTCGCCGCGCTTGAAGTCGATCTTGGACACCGACAGCGAGGCCGGCGCGGTGGTGGCCGCCGGTTTGGGCACTGCGCCGCTGGGCGTGGCCGCCATCAGCGTGCCGTTGGCCACCATGAGCGCGACTCCCAGCGCGCACAGGTGAAGCAACTTCTGGCGCCGGACGGAACGCAGCCGCATGGCGTTGGAAAAGGTCATCGTGCTATCCCCATAATCATTCATTGATCTTCAAGCGCGAGCGTTGCCGGCCGTTCCAGCCAGCCACCCGCGCCATCCGGCACCAGTTCAATCAGCTCAATCCGGTCCTCGAAGACCCCGGTCACCCGCCCGTCGCTCTGCCCCAGATAGACGCCCGGACGCACCCGATAGGTGACCTTGTCCGGTGCCATCACCAGCACGACGAGTCCGCCCCCACGGCCGATCGAACCCACCATGTCCAGGCTGTCCAGCGGGAAATCTTCCAGCGGCTCCTTGCGGCGGTTCGGATCCGGACGCAGCCCCGATCCCCCTTGCGGATTGGTCCAGGCGTCGGTGAACGGGTCGCGCATCCCCTGCGCGGAATATTCAAACGTCTCGAACTGCTGCATCACCGGCAGCGGCTCAAGCGGCGGTGCCGGACGTGCACGCACGTCGGCCACCCACTTCTCCAGGTTCGGTGCATCGCCGGGCGTACTGGTCACGCCGCGTGCGCAGCCGGCCAGCAGTACCACCATCAACAGACCACCTACCCGTGCGGTCGACGTCAGAGGGCTCATTTCCGGCCTCCCTTCGCAGCCTTTTCTTTCTCGGCGGCGGCCTTCTCCTGGGCTTCCATCTCCACGTCATCCAGGTAACGGTAGGTCTTGACCGTTCCGGACAACTCCAGGGCACCGCTGCGGGCGGTGATGCCGGTCTTGGGATCCTTCGGCTTCAGGTTGATGTCGTGCATGGTCAGGATGACCACACGCGGCAACGAGGCCACACCACTGACGAACGCGCCGAACTGGTGGTAACTGCCCACCATGCGCAGGGCGATCGGCTTTTCGGCGTAGAACTCCTTGGGCTGCTCCGCACCGGGCTGGAACAACTCGTTGGACAGGCCACTGGACAACGCGGTCTGGGAGATGTCGATGATCAGATCAGGCATCTCGGTCTTGCTGGGCAGCTGGCGCAGCATCTGCTGCAGCACCTGCTCCATCTGGGTCAGCTGCTGCTTGAGCGGCTCCAGATTGACCGCGCGGCCCTGTTCCTTTTCGAACTCGGTGCGCAGCTGGGTCTCGGTGCTTTCCAGCGACGCGAGCTCATCGCGCTTGCCGCTGATCAGCAGGAACCAGGCCATGATCACGATGAACAGCGCCAACAGCGCGCAGAACACGACCTTGGCCTTCTGCGGCCAATTGCCGATGTTGTTGAAGTCCAGCTCTTTGAGGTTGATCTTCTGGCTCATGCGGCGGCCCCCTTCTGGGCCGGGGCCGGCGCCGCCGGTTGTGCAGGTTGCGCGGAGGGCGTGGGCGGCACGATGCGGCTGTTGCCGGCCGGCGGGGCCGGATCAGCGGCATCGGGCGAGGCCGGTGCGTTGGGCGCCGGGGCCGGCGACAACGGGGCCACCGGCGGAACCGGGGTAGCGCCCGGCGGTGCCGGATCGGCGGTCGGCTCGATCACGCTGCCATCGGCGGCCAGCTCGGTAACGCTGCTCTGGGCCGGCAGATTGACCTTGACCACGAACATGTACGGCAGCGACTTGATGTCCGCCACCGGGCTGCTGGCGGCACCGGCCCTGTCACGCTCCGGCGCCTTGGCCTCGATGATCGACAGCTCCGGATTGGTCATCCAGCCCGAGCTTTCCAGGTTGCGCATGTAAGCACTGACACGGGCATTGGACTGGGTGCGGCCTTCCAGGGTCAGCACGTCGCCCTCCTGCTTGAGCGTGGTCAGCACCACCCCATCGGGGATGGTCCGGACCAGCGCATCGAACAGGTGCACCATCTGCGAGCGCTTGGCCTGCAGTTCCTCGATCACGGCCTTGCGCGCCAGCAGGCGGTCCTTCTGGCGGTCCAGGCGCTCGATCTCCTTGTTCTGCTCCTTGACCTTCTCGATCTCGGCCTGCAGGAAGGTGTTGCGATCGCTCTGCCCGCTGACCTGACGGTCGTAGTAGAACCAGATCAACAGCGACAGCAGCAACCCACCGATGGCGGCGGCACCGAGCATGGCGTAGAAGTCGCGCTGGCGTTGCTTGCGCCGCTCGGCGCGCCAGGGCAATAAATTGATGCGCGCCATCAGTCAAAGCTCCTCAGCGCCAGACCGGTGGCGATCATCAGCGCCGGGGCATCCTGGGCCAGGGCATGTGCCTGCACCTTCGGGCCGAGCGTCATCTGTGCCAGCGGGTTGGCCACCACGGTGGCCACGCCCAGCTGCTCTTCCACCATGTCCGGCAGGCCGGTCAGGGCTGCGCAGCCCCCGGCGAGCACGATGTGATCGACCCGGTTGAACTCGCTGCCGGCATAGAAGAACTGCAGCAGACGGCTGATCTGCTGGACCGTGGCTTCCTTGAACGGCTCGAGCACTTCCATCTCGTAGCTTTCCGGCAACCCGCCCTGGCGCTTGGCCAGCCCGGCTTCTTCGTAGGTCAGCCCATACCGGCGCATCACTTCGTCGGTCAGCTGCTTGCCGCCGAATACCTGCTCGCGGCTGTACAGGCTGCGGCCACCGCGCAGGACGTTCAGGGTGGTCATGGTGGCGCCGATGTCCACCAGCGCGACCACGCCATCACTGGCCACCGGCAGCTCGCTGGCGACCAGGGCAAAGGCGTTCTCGACCGCGAAGGCCTCCACGTCCATGACCCGTGCCACCAGCCCGCCCAGTTCCAGCGCGGACTGGCGCAGCTCGACGTTCTCTGAACGCGAGGCGGCCAACAGCACCTGGACCATTTCCGGGTTGTTCGGAATCGCACCCAGCACTTCGAAATCGAGGTTCACTTCCTCGATCGGGTACGGGATGTAGTTGACCGCTTCGAGCTCGACCTGGGCTTCCATGTCGTTCTCGTCCAGATCGGCAGGCATCGGGATCAGCTTGGTGATCACGGCCGAGCCGGCCACGGCGGCGGCGGCGTGCCGTGCCTTGGTTCCAGAGCGGTTCACGGCACGTCGAATGGCCTCCCCGACCGCTTCGACCTCCACGATGTTCTTTTCCACGACCGCATTCGGCGGAAGTGGTTCCACGGCGTAATGTTCCACGCGGAAACGATTGCCGCTGCGGGATAACTGCAACAGCTTTACTGCAGTCGAGCTGATATCGACGCCGATAAGAGGCGACTGGCTTTTTGGGATAAGCCCCACGGTTTCTCCCCTGCCGATGGGCACTTGGACGCAGAACCTGCGACCGCGCATTAATAACGTTTTTTTTGCAAATCGCAACCGTCAAGCTGCAAAACGAGCACTACGGCTCGTTTCACGCGTCCCCAGACGGTGATCGACTGCTCTCCCCGGGAACACCCCCAGCCGTTCCCTTGCGTAATCTATACTCTGCGACCACGAAATTCGCAATCGGAATCTGTCACTGATGACACGTCTTCGCCGTTGGCTGCGCTGGATGCTGGTCGCGTTCCTGGTCCTGGCATTGATCGGCGCCGCGGTTGCCGGTGGCCTGTATTACGCCGTCTCCTCCAAGCTCCCGGACGTGCAGACCCTGCGCGACGTGGAGATGCAGGAGCCCATGTACGTCTATGCCAGCGATGGCAAGTTGATGGCGGTGTTCGGGGAAACCCGGCGCACCCCCATCACCATGAAGGACGTCCCCGAGCGCCTCAAGCAGGCGTTCCTCGCCACCGAGGATGCCCGCTTCTACGAGCATGGCGGCGTGGACTACAAGGGCATCGGCCGCGCGGTCTGGCTGCTGGCCACCACCAATGACAGGCGCGTGCCCGGTGGCTCGACCATCACCCAGCAGGTCGCCCGCCAGTTCTTCCTGAGCTCGGAATACAGCTACACCCGCAAGCTGGCCGAGATCCTGCTGGCACGCAAGATCGAGAGCGAGCTGAGCAAGGACGAGATCTTCGAGCTGTACCTGAACAAGAGTTTCTTCGGCAACCGCGCATACGGCGTGGCCGCCGCGGCCGAGTTCTATTACGGCAAGAAGCTGGGGGAGCTGGACCTGGATGAGATGGCCTCGCTGGCCGGCATCCCCAAGTTCCCCTCCTCGGGCAACCCGATCAGCAATCCCGAGCGTGCCCGCGAGCGCCGTGACTTCTATGTGCTGCAGCGCATGGCCAGCCTGGGCTTCGTCTCCCAGGCCGAGGCCGACGCGGCCAAGGCCGTGCCGATGCATGCCACCGCGCACGAGCCGCCGGTGCAGGTCGAAGCGCCCTACGTGGCCGAGCTGGTGCGCCAGGAAATGATCGCCCGCTTCGGCGGCGACGTGGTCAACAAGGGTTACCACGTGACCACCACGATCAACGCCGAGCTGCAGACCGCGGCCAACCTGTCGGTGCGCGATGGCCTGCTGGCCTACGACCACCGCCACGGCTGGCACGGCGTGGAGCAGCACGTGGAGGTGCCGGCCGATGCCGATGCCGCCGCGCTGGCCACCAAGCTGTCCGGCATTCCGGCACAGACCGGCCTGCTGCCGGCGATCGTGGCAGCCACCGCTGCCGATGGCAGCGCGACCGTGGTGCTGGGCAACCGCAGCGAAGTGGTGCTGCCGGCCAGCGCCGCCCGCTGGACCAACAAGACGCCAGCCAAGCTGGTCACCCGCGGCGACATCGTGCGCGTGCGCGCCGGCGAGAAGGAAGGCGAGTGGCTGCTCGACCAGATCCCGCGCGGCCAGGCCGCGCTGGTCTCGCTGGACGCTGAAAACGGCGCACTGAAGGCACTGGTGGGCGGCTTCAGCTTCTCCGGCAACAAGTTCAACCGTGCCACCCAGGCGCGTCGCCAGCCGGGCTCGAGTTTCAAGCCCTTCATCTACGCGGCCGCCTTCGACAAGGGCTTCAACCCGGCCTCGATCGTGCTCGATGCGCCGGTCGTGTTCCGCGACCGCCGCGGCAAGACCTGGTCGCCGCAGAACGACGGCGGCGGTTTCCGCGGCCCGATGCGCCTGCGTGAAGCGCTGGTGCAGTCGCGCAACCTGGTCTCGGTGCGGCTGCTCGATGGCATGGGCGTGGATTACGCGCGCAAGTACATCAGCGAGTTCGGCTTCGCCGAGGCCGAGCTGCCGCCGAACCTGTCGATGTCGCTGGGCACCGCATCGCTGACGCCGCTCTCGGTGGCCCGCGGTTACGCGGTGTTCGCCAACGGCGGCTCGCGCGTGGACACCTGGCTGATCGACCGGGTGACCGACCGCGACGGCGTGGAAGTCTTCAAGGAAAACCCGGCCATCGCCTGCCGCGACTGCGCCGGCACCAGCGGGGTGCCGGTCAGCCAGGTGGTGGATGGCTTCAACTTCGGCTCCGCGCCGGCGGCCAATGCCGCGCCGGCCAAGCCGCAGCAGGCTACGTCCACCGCCGCCGCCGAAACGCCGGTGCCGGTGAACCCGGATGCCAAGGTCGCCCCGCGCGCGATCGATGCGCGTACCGCATACCAGCTCAACTCGATGATGCGCGACGTGGTCCAGCGCGGCACCGGCACCGCGGCCAAGGTGCTCGGCCGCGAGGACGTCGGCGGCAAGACCGGCTCGACCAACGATCACCGTGATGCGTGGTTCTCCGGTTTCGGTGGCCCCTACGCGACCACGGTGTGGGTCGGCCGCGATGACTTCCGCTCGCTCGGCTACCGCGAGTACGGCGGCCGCGCTGCCCTGCCGATCTGGATCGAGTACATGCGCGTTGCGCTCAAGGACACCCCGATCGCGCAGAACGAGCCGCCCTCGGGCATGGTCCAGGCCACCCTCAACGGCGCAACCGAGTGGGTCAAGGTGGAGGACATGGAGAAGCTGGAGGAGTACGACTTCAACAGCCATGCGCCGCAGGCCGACGACGCCGCGTTCGATATCTTCTGACCGCATGCGCCGGGTCCGCCCGGCACCCCATCGCCCCGGTAGAGCCACCCCATGGGTGGCTGCACGCAATCCCTGATCGCAGGCACAGCCACCCATGGGGTGGCTCTACCCGCCTGTCACATCGCCGGTGTACATTGCCGTGCAGGTCGCCAAGGAGTATCGGTCATGCATCGAGCCCGCCAGCATGCAGCCACGCAGACCCGTGAGCGCCGCCACCAGCTGGCGCACGAAGCCGCCCGGCTGATGGCCGAGGGCGGCATCCGCGACTATCACCAGGCCAAGCTCAAGGCCGCCACCCGGCTCGGCATCCACGATGATGCCTCCCTGCCCCGCAACACCGAGATCGAAGATGCCCTGCGCGAGTACCAGCGCCTGTTCGCCGGTGCCGACCATGGCGCGCAGTTGCGCCAGCGCCGCGAGGCCGCCCTGCGGGCGATGGACTTTCTGCAGGGTTTCTCACCCCGCCTGTGTGGCCCGGTACTGGAAGGCACCGCAGACGCCAACAGCCCCGTGCAGCTGCAGGTGCACAGCGACGATGCCGATGCCGTGCAGCGCTATCTCGATGAGCACGGCATTCCGGCCGAATCACGGACGCGCCGGCTGCGGCTGGACCGCGAGCGCAGCCTGGATGCGCCGGTCTGGGTGTTCAGCGCCGAAGACCTGACCTTCGACATCGCCGTGCTGCCGTATGACGGCCTGCGCCAGCCGCCGCTGTCGGCGATCGACGAGAAGCCGATGCGGCGCGCGTCGGCCACGCAGCTGCGTGAGCTGCTGGCGGACGGCGAGATCGAGGGTTATCTGGGCGGTCGCTGAAACGACGCCCGGCCTCCTTCAGGCCTCGGCGAACTTGACCAGAAAGCGCTCGATCGCCGCGACCAGGGCCAGCGGCGTTTCGTTCATCGGGTAGTGACCCGCATTCTCCAGCACCTCCAGGGTCGCCTGCCGATAGCGGTGCAGGTAGGTCCTGTCCATGAGGGCCGCGTTGAACACGGGGTCATGCTCACCGATCAGCACCTTCACCGGATGTCGGCCGATGATCTCCATGCTGAAGTCCGTGTCCGCCCAGGCCGGGAAGTACGCCGCGAATGCCTCCGGCGACGCGTGCGCCATCGAGTACTGCGCCTTCCAGTCCAGCCACGCGGCGGGCAACCGCCCACCGGTGCTGCGATCGATGATGCCCCGACGGATGCTCACGCTGCCTGCGGCCGCTTCAAGCACCTGCCGCGCGGGCGAATCGTAGGCGATGCCACCGCACGGCACGGGTGCCACGGCGACCAGCGCGCGCACGCGATCCGGGGCGAGCACCGCGATCCGCTCGATGGCCATGCCACCCATCGAATGCCCGACCAGGCTGAAGGTCGCGATGCCCAGCGTGTCGGCCAAGGTCAGCGCGTCATTGGCGATCTCGTCGATCGTGTAGTCACCGGGCACCCCGCGCATGCCACCGTAGCCGCGGCAATCCATGAAGAGGTAGCTGAACGCCTCGCCGGACAGCCATGGCTCGATCGGTTCGAAGGCGTGGGCGTCACCAAACCAGCCATGCAGGACCAGGACAGGATGGGCGCCAGCGCCGACGCGATGAAAGGTAGTAGTGGGCATGGCTGCACCGTGCGGACGTGAGGTCGGGCCGCGATGTTAGGTCGACTGCGCGTGGCCCGCCGTCGATATCAGGCCGATGGCGATAGAATCCGGGCCATGCGCAATACCCGGCTCGATCCCTTTGAAGATCTACCTCGCGCCGTGGTGGTCACCGCCAACGACTACGCCGCCGGATCCGTCTTCCCCGCCCACGCGCACCGGCGCGGTCAGTTCGCGTTTGCCTCGCGCGGCACCATCAGCCTCACCACACCCGAGGGACGCTGGCTGGTACCACCGCAGCGTGCCTGCTGGGTGCCCGCAGGCGTCGCCCACGCCATGGCGATGCGTGGCCCGGTCACGATGCTCAATGTGTTCGTGGCAGCGGACGAAGTGGCGGCGGTCCGGTTGCCTGCGCGCTGCGGCGTGTATGCCGTATCGGCGCTGCTGCGGCACCTGATGGACGATGCGGTCGACCTGCCGGCGATGTACGACCTGGACGGTCGCGGCGGTCGGCTGATGCAGCTGCTGGTCGCGGAGATCGCCGCGATGCCACGCCTGTCACTGCATGCACCGCTGCCCCGCGACCCGCGCCTTGTGCGCACCTGCCAGCAGCTGTTCGATGCGCCCTCGATCGCCGCCTCGCTCGATGAGGTCGCCGCCGAGGCGGGCATGAGCCGGCGCACGTTCACCCGCCAGTTCCGCGCGGACACCGGGGTGGGCTTTGCCGAATGGCGCCAGCAGGTCTGCCTGCTCGCCGCGATCGAACGCCTGGGTGCCGGGCAGCCGGTTACGCGGATCGCACTGGATCTGGGATACGCCAGCCCAAGCGCGTTTTCGTCGGCGTTCCGCCGCGTGCTGGGGGAATCGCCCAGCCGTTACGCGGAAGCACGCTGACGATCACCATGCGCTGAACGCCAAACGCCCCGCAATGCGGGGCATCCGACGGTGCAGGAGAATCAGCGCGTGCCGATGATCCGCACATGCTCCACATCGATATCGGTGGGCTTGAAGCGATGCGTATCGACTTCTCCCTGCAGCTCCACCACGGTCGTCGCGCTGACGGGCTGCCGGTCGGGCAGATCCTTGTCATCGATCTCGACGTCGATCTCGCCGGTGGCATCCTTGAAGCGATAGCGTTCGTGGCCGATCTTGGCGATCAGCGTGCCCTGCAGTACGACGGGCTGGTCATCGCGCTGGTCGCGGGCTTCAGCGACGGTGGTGACCGCGCTGGTCGCGCCAGGGCCGGTGTACTGGGCATGTGCGCCGGCGCTGACCACGCTCAGCGGTGCGGCGATGAGGACTACGGCGATCAGACGATTCATGAGGGACTCCATGGGCGTGAGGGTGACCGCCAAGGTTGTACCTCGATCGAAGTGAGGCCCATGCAAGAAGTACGAAAAGAGGTGACCGGCGGCGCCCAAAAAAAACGCCCCGCAGTGCGGGGCGTTTTCATCACAACCTGCCGGGGCGATCAGCCCTGGTAGTCGCGCACGTCGCTGCCGGTGTAGACCTGGCGCGGACGGCCGATCTTCATTTCCGGATCGACCTGCTGTTCCAGCCAATGGGCCACCCAGCCGGAGGTACGGCCCAGGGCGAACATGACGGTGAACATTTCGGTCGGGATCTGCAGCGCCTTGTAGATGATGCCGCTGTAGAAATCGACGTTCGGGTACAGCTTGCGGGCGACGAAGTAGTCATCCTGCAGCGCGGCCTGCTCCAGCTTGACGGCCACGTCCAGCAGCGGATCCTGCACGCCCAGCTGTTCCAGCACCTTGCCGGTCATCACACCGATGACCTTGGCGCGCGGGTCGAAGTTCTTGTACACGCGGTGGCCAAAGCCCATCAGGCGGAAGCCGGAGGTCTTGTCCTTGGCCTTGAGCACGGCGGACTCGACGTTGTCGGCCGAACCGATCTCTTCGAGCATCTTCAGCACGGCTTCGTTGGCACCGCCGTGGGCCGGACCCCACAGCGCGGTGACGCCAGCGGCGACCGACGCGTACGGGTTGGCACCCGTCGAACCGACGAGACGCACGGTCGAGGTCGAGGCGTTCTGCTCATGATCGGCGTGCAGGATGAACAGCAGATCCAGCGCCTTGACCACGTCCTGGTTCAGCTCGTACTGGCCATCGGCCGACTCGAAGGTCTGCTTCAGGAAGCGGCTGACGTAATCCAGCGAGGTGTCCGGCTTGTTGGCCGGCAGGCCCTTGCCGTGGCGGTAGATCAGGGCCGACAGGGTCGGCACCTTGGCGATCAGGCGCACCGCGGCATGACGACGCTGTTCGGCGTCGGACAGGTCCAGCGAAGCGTGGTAGATGCCCGACAGCTGCGCGATGGCGGCGGTCAGGATGGCCATCGGATGGGCATCCTTGGCGAAGCTGCCGATCAGCGTGTTGATCGACGGATCCACATCGGCTTCGGCCGCCAGCTCGTCGGTGAAGGCCTTCAGCTGCTCGGCGCTCGGACGCTCGCCGTTGATCAGCAGGTAGGCCACTTCGACGTAGCTCGACTTTTCCGAGAGCTGCTCGATGGGATAGCCGCGATACAGCAGCACGCCCTTGTCACCGTCGATATAGGTGATGGCGGACTTGCAGCTGGCGGTGGCGGTGAAGCCGGAGTCGTACGTGAAGAGACCGGTTTCCTTGGTCAGCTTCGAGATATCGACGCAATCGTTGCCGAGCGTGGGTTTGATGACTGGCAGAACAACCGACGTGTCGCCGGCGTTGAGCGTGACCTGATCAAGATCGGACACTGTGTGCGCTCCTCGAGGGAAGGCGCCCGCCCAAGCGCATGGGTCAGGCACGTGAAGGAAGTCCACGATCGTTATCGTGGATCCCGCCATTATCGCACAGCAACATTTTCGACGCCCTAGGACGGAAGTCGTAGACGCAGGTTCCGGACCGCGCCGCAGGCGCTATCCCAGCGCGCGCAAGGGCTCGCGCCAACGCACGGACACAGCGTTCCGTCGGCGGGGCATGCGGGCCTCACCTGGCGTTCAGCAAACCGGGAACAACAAAAAACAACGGCCGCCAAGGCGACCGTTGTTTTCAAGCAGCTGCGTCGACAGATCAGGCCGCGGTCGGCGCCGGCTTGCCGAAACGCTTCTGGAACTTGTCGATACGGCCGCTGGTGTCGATCACCTTGTGCTTGCCCGTGTAGAACGGATGCGAAGCCGAGGAGATTTCAACCTTGACGAGCGGATACTCGTTGCCGTCTTCCCACTTGATCGTGTCCTTGGTGGACATGGTCGAACGGGTCAGGATCTTGAAATCAGAGGTAACGTCGTGGAAAACCACGTCGCGGTAAGCAGGATGAATATCGGCCTTCATGGGCGCGCACCGTAATAAGGGCTGGTGGTCAAGAGCGGCATTATAGTCCCGGCCGCCGCAAAGGGCAAGCCGGGTCCATCAACCGTGCGAAAGGTCCGCCGCAGCGGCGTCATCAGACGCCGAGTGCCGCCCTCACCTGGGCCTCGAAGCGACCCTGGTCGTAGGCCATCAGCAGCTGAGTGTTGTCAGGCTGCCCGGTCTGGCGGTTCCAGTCGACAATGGTAGCACCCCGACTGTGCACACCGGCCAGTTCCACGTTCAGCGGACGGGATTCGACCCGCAACGCGCCTTCCGGCTGCAGCGCCCAGGCCATCGCCAGGGCATCGGCGGCGTACCAGCGCTCGCCACGGCTGTCTTCGGACCACAGGCGGGTCTGGCGCGAGATCAGTTCGTAGAAACGGGCCTTGTCGCTATCGGCCGCCAGCCACTGCTCGACGTCGGCATGCAGCAGGCCATGGGCGACGGTGGCCTCCCAATCGGCCACTTCGATGTGCGGGAAGCCGGTGAACACGATGTGCGCCGCCTCCGGATCGAAAGCGATGTTGAACTCGGCGGCCGGGGTGATGTTGCCGTGGCAGGTCACCGCCCCGCCCATGACCAGGAAGCGCTTCACGCGCTGCGGCAGGGTCGGGTCGAGCTTCAGGGCCAGCGCCAGGTTGGTCAGCGGGCCGAGTGCAACCAGGAACAGCTCACCGGCGTATTCGTGCGACAGGCGCAGGATCGCCAGCGCGGCGTGCTCGGCCTCGGCCTGGCGCTTGGCAGCCGGCAGGTTCACATCGCCAAAGCCATCGGCGCCGTGCACATGGGCGGCATCGACGGAGGGGTGCAGCAGCGGGTCGGCGGTACCGGCGTAGACCGGCACGTCGTCACGGCCAGCCACTTCGCACAGCTTCAGGGCATTGCGGACCGTGTGGTCCAGGCCTACGTTGCCGGCGGCGATGGTCAGGCCAACGATATCGTGGCGCTCATCGGCAAAGGCCATCAACAGGGCCAGGGCATCATCGACACCGGGGTCGGTGTCGATCAACAGCGGAATCTTCTTGCTCATCGTTGCCGTCTTGATAATCGGCAAGGGACTTTCGCACCCTGTCATGACAAATACAAGGCGGTGCCCGCCTGCTCCTCATGGTAGCCAGAAGGCTTATCGGCAGCAGATGTGCGTGACTGCTGCTTCGCTTGGTTTCCTCGCAGTCGGATGGGCCACTCCGCGGCCGGCAGGCCTGTCTGCGAATGTCCCCCGGTATCCGCCTGGCGGCGGACTATGCCGACGCGTACCGCACGGCCGTGCCGATCCAGCGCCGCACGACCTGGTCGGCCACGTCCGGCGCCTCCGCCAGCAGCCGCTCGGCAAGCGCGTGCACGCCGGGCAACAGATCCGCATCGCGGGCCAGATCGGCCATCCTGAAGCCGGCCAGGCCGGTCTGTCGTGTGCCCAGCAGTTCGCCCGGGCCGCGCAGCTCCAGATCCTTCTCGGCGATCAGGAAGCCATCGTTGGTCTGCCGCATCGTTTCCAGCCGCTCGCGCGCCATGGTCGACAACGGCGCCTGATACAGCAGCACGCACCGCGAGACCGCCGAGCCGCGCCCTACCCGGCCGCGCAGCTGGTGGAGCTGGGCCAGGCCGAGACGCTCGGCGTTCTCGATGATCATCAACGAGGCATTGGGCACGTCCACGCCGACCTCGATCACCGTGGTGGCCACCAGCAGATCGATTTGGCCGGCCTTGAAGGCGACCATCGTGGCAAGTTTCTCACTCGCCTTCAGCCGCCCGTGCACCAGCCCCACGCGCACGCCCGGCAGCAGCGCCTGCAGCGATTCGAACGTGGCCTGCGCCGGCGTGGCATCGAGCTCTTCGCTTTCCTCGATCAGCGTGCAGACCCAGTACACCTGCTGACCTTCGCGGCACGCGACCGCGATGCGCTCGATCAACTCCGGCCGGCGATCATTGTTGAGTGCCACGGTCTGTACCGGCGTGCGTCCGGGCGGCAGTTCGTCGATCGCCGAGACATCCAGATCGGCGTATTCGGACATCGCCAAGGTGCGCGGAATCGGTGTCGCGGTCATCACCAGCTGGTGCGGCACGCTGCGCCCATCCGCCCCCTTGTCGCGCAGCGCCAGCCGCTGGTGCACACCGAAGCGGTGCTGCTCATCGACGATGGCCAATGCCAGGTCCTTGAACACCACACTGTCCTGCATCAGCGCGTGCGTTCCGACCACCACCTGCGCCTCGCCCGAGGCGACCTCGGCCAATACCTTGGTGCGCGCCTTGCCGGTGACCTTGCCGGCCAGCCATGCGGTGCGCACGCCCAGCGGCTCCAGCCAGGCGCGCAGATTGTTCATGTGCTGCTCGGCGAGCAGCTCGGTGGGTGCGGCCAATGCGACCTGCTTGCCCCGCTCCACCGCCAGCATCGCCGCCAACGCAGCCACCACGGTCTTGCCCGAGCCGACATCGCCCTGCACCAGCCGCAGCATCGGATGCGCCTTGGCCAGGTCCTTGCGGATCTGCTCGAACACGCGCTGCTGCGCACCGGTCAGCTGGAACGGCAGGCTGTCGCGCAACTGCGCCACCAAGGCACCCTGCCCGCGCAGCGAGGGCGCGTGATGCGCCTGCAACGCCATGCGCTGACGGCGCAGACTCAAGTGGTGCGCCAGCAGTTCTTCGAGGGCCAACCGGCGTTGCGCCGGATGTCGGCCCGCGGCCAGCGCCACCAGATCGGCGTCCGGCGGTGGCCGGTGCACGGTCAACAGCGCACTGCGCAGCGAGGGCAACCCCAGCCCCGACAACCACCCGGCTGGCAGCAGTTCCAGCGTGGATTCTTCCGGCAGCCTGTCCAGCGCCAGGCCGATGAATTTACGCATCGTCGCCGGCCCGACCCCCTCGACTGCCGGATAGACCGGATCGAGGCTGTCGCCCAGCTCGTCATCCTCATTGCCGCCCATCACCCGGTAACTGGGATGGACGATCTCCAGCCCGTGATGGCCAGGCTTGGCGGTGCCGTAGCAGCGGATGCGCGTGCCCACGGCAAACTGCGCGACCTGCTGGGCGCGGAAGTGGAAGAAACGCAGCACCAGCGTGCCGTACGAATCGTCCTCGATCGCGACCTTGAGCACCGGCCGATAGCGGAACCCGCGCTCCACCGCACTCACCCGCCCCTCCACCTGCGCCGCCAGCCCCGGCTGCAACTGGGCAATGGTGGTCAGCCGGGTACGGTCTTCATAGCGCAGTGGCAGATGCAGCCACAGATCCTGCAGCGACGACAGGCCACGGGCAGCCAGCTTGATCGCCACCGCCGGCCCGATACCGGAGAGCATCGACAACGATGCCTCCCCGGCCGCGGCCAGCGCCGGTGCAGGAGCCCGTGACCGCGCCACGTCAGGCCTGGTCGAGCACCATCACCGCATCGACTTCAAAGTTGGCAGCCTTCGGCAGACCCGCCACTTCGATGGTCGAACGTGCCGGGAACGGCGCCTTGAAGTAATCCTGCATGACCGCATTGACCTTGGCGAACTCGCCCAGATCGGTCAGGTACAGACCCAGGCGCACGATCTGATCCAACGAGCCACCGGCCTCTTCGGCCACGGCCTTCAGGTTGTCGAACGCACGACGCGCCTGCGCCTCGATATCGCCTGCACCCACGATGTCACCGGTGGCCGGATCCAGCGGAATCTGGCCCGAGAAATACACGGTATTGCCGGCACGCACAGCCTGCGAATACGGACCGATGGCCGCCGGGGCCTTGGCACTGGTAATGATCTGACGGGACATGGAAGCTCCAGGGGGACAAAAATGGGCCCACCATTGTACTGCCGGACTCGCCCTCCCCGAGAAGCATCCGAAGCCGCAATCGAAGCCGCAATCTCTGGTAGAGCCGACCGTTGGTCGGCTGGCCGGAAAATGACGAAGACCGCTGGTCGGCTGGCCGGAGAATGACGAAGACGATTGGTCGGCTGGCCGGAGAATGACGAAGACGATTGGTCGGCTGGCCGGAGAATGACGAAGACGATTGGTCGGCTGGCCGACCATATCGATCATCGCCGCGCGGTGTGCGAGCAGCCGACCAACGGTCGGCTCTACCCCCCGGTGGTGTGCCCATTGCCCGGCGAAGAGGCGTTCGAGCCGACCATCGCCGCACGGTGCACGGCAGCCGACCAACGGTCGGCTCTACCCCGGTGGTGCGCCAAGCGCGCCGGGGCCCATCATCGCCGCGCGGAACGCGGTTTATTGCCGGCGAACCGACTGCACCACCGACAACCGCCGCAGACGCCGCATCACTTCCGCCAGATGGTTCCGATCACGCACCTGGATATTGAACGCCAGCACCGCCGCGTTGAAATCGCGGTCCAGATAATCCACCCGCTCGATGTTGGAATGGCTCTGCGCGATCGCCGCCGCCAACTGCGCCAGCACGCCGGTCCCGTTCTCCACCTCCACGATCAACGACGTGTCGTAATCCCCCGACACCGTCGTATCCCACCCGATCGGCACCCAGCGCTCCGGCGACTTGCGCAGCTCGGCCAGGTTCGGGCAGTCCAGACGATGCACCACGATGCCCTTGCCGGCCGTGTGGTAGCCCATGATGTCGTCGCCCGGAATCGGCTGACAACAGTTCGCGAAGCTCACCACCCCGCGCTCGCTGCCGTTGATCAGGATCTTTTCCTGCGAATGCTTGGAATGCGCCCCACCGCGCAGCTCCGCATACGCCATCAGCGCCTGTGCGGCCTGGTTGGGCATCCAGTTGCCCAGCGCCACTTCGGCCAGCAGGGCCTCCAGGCGCGGGTAACGGTGTTCGGCCAGGAACGCATCCAGCCGCCCCTTCGGCAGGCGTTCGAGCGAGCTGTCCATCGCCTCCAGCGCGCGGTCCAGCATTCGATGGCCCAACTGCACCGCGTCCTCGTGCTCCAGCTGCTTGAGCTGATGGCGGATGGCGGTGCGTGCCTTGGAACTGACCACGAACTCCAGCCACTGCGGCTTGGGCGTGGCCGAACGCGCGGTGATCACTTCCACCGTCTGCCCACTGACCAGCTTGGTGCGCAGCGGCACCAGCTTCTTGTCCACGCGCGAGGCCACGGCCATGTTGCCCACATCAGTGTGCACCGCGTAGGCAAAATCGAGCGCGGTGGAATTGCGCGGCAGCGCCAGGATCTTGCCCTTCGGGGTGAACAGGTAGACCTCGTCCGGGAACAGGTCCACCTTGACGTTGTCCAGGAACTCCAGCGACGAACCGGCGGCGCGCTGGGAATCGATCAGTTCCACGATCCAGGCATGCGCGCGGCTCTGCGCGCTGTTGGGCGAGTCCCCGCCGAACTTGTAGGTCCAGTGCGCGGCCACGCCACGCTCGGCGATCAGGTCCATTTCTTCGGTGCGGATCTGCACTTCGATCGGCGAGCCATACGGCCCGAACAGCACCGTGTGCAGCGACTGGTAACCGTTGGCCTTGGGGATCGCGATGAAATCGCGGAAGCGCCCGTCCAGCGGCTTGAAGGTGGCATGCACCGCGCCGAGCGCGTGGTAGGCGCTGGGCACGTTGCGCACGACCAGGCGGAAGCCGAACACATCCATCACCTGGTCGAAGGATTTGTTCTCGTCGTGCATCTTGTTGTAGATGCTCCACGGGGTCTTGATGCGGCTGACCAGCCGGTGCTCCAGCCCTTCCTTGGCCAGCCGCTGGGACAGCTGCACCTCCACCTGCGCCATCGCCTCCCGGCGCACCACCGGCTGGCTGCGGATGTGCTTTTCCAGGATGGCGTGGCGCCACGGGTACAGCGCCTTGAAGCCCAGGTTCTGCAGCTCGCTTTTGACCAGGCTCATGCCCAGCCGCTGCGCGATCGGCGCGTAGATTTCCAGCGTTTCGCGGGCGATGCGGCCGCGCGCTTCGCGGCTCTGCGCACCCAGCGTACGCATGTTGTGCAGGCGGTCGGCCAGCTTGATCATGATCACGCGCAGGTCGCGCGACATCGCCAGCAGCATCTTGCGGAAACTCTCCGCCGCCGCCTCCTGGCGGTCGCGGAACTTCAGCTTGTCCAGCTTGGTGACGCCATCGACCAGTTCGGCCACGGCTTCGCCGAACTCGGCGGCCAGCTCCTCGCGGGTCAGCGGCGTGTCTTCGATGGTGTCGTGCAGGATCGCGGCGATCAGCGCCTCCACGTCCAGGCCGAGCTCGGCCAGCACCTGGGCCACGGCGACCGGATGGGTGATGTAGGGCTCGCCCGACTTGCGGGTCTGGCCGGCATGCGCGGCGGCGCCTACTTCCCAGGCGCGGCGCAGCAGTGGCAGTTGGTCGGGCGGCAGATAGTGCGCTGCGCGCTCAAGCTGGAGGACATAGTCGGGTACGGCCGCGCCGGCGGGCGTGGCGACCTTGGCAGTGGGGCCTGGGTTCATGCTCAAAGACTATGCCAGCGGCGTGATATCGGCAAATCCTGAACAGGGAGTTTCACCTGCAACAACACGGCCCCGCCGCAGCCACTGGCGGCACAAACGAAACAGCCCGCCAAAAGGCGGGCTGTTCGCAGCAACAACAACGGACGCGCGAGGCGATCAGTCGTCGTTCTTGGACATGTCTTCGTCGGCGACGACTTCGGCAGCGGCCCATTCCAGTGCTTCACGCTCGGCACGCTCGCGCTCGGCCTTCTCGACTTCGTCGATCAGGGCGTTGTCGATCTTGCGGGCGGCAATTTCGCGCAGCGCCAGCACGGTCGGCTTGTCTTCGGTTTCGCTGTTGTCCAGGGTGGCCTGGACGCCATTGGCCAGCTGACGGGCGCGCTTGGACGCCATCATGACCAGTTCGAAACGGTTGTTCACGACTTCCAGACAATCTTCTACGGTGATGCGGGCCATGCGGGCTCCCGGCAGCCGGTGAGGGCTGCTCAATCGAATGAGGGAAAGGGGACGGATTGTACCGGCCAGGGCTGGACAAAATCAAGCCAACCGGCTAGCACCCCGTTGAGAATCAGTCGGTTGTGGCCGGATCCTGGGTCAGCAGGGCCTGGATGAGGCCCGCGTGGCGGACCTTCTGGGCTTCCCGGCGCAGGCGGCTGGCCGTGAAGATGGCACACAGCTCGTCCACCGCGGTCTCGAAGACCTCGTTGACGATCACGTAGTCGAAGTCGTTGAAGTGCAGCATCTCTTCACGCGCGGCGGCCAGGCGCTGGGCGATCACCGCCTCGCTGTCCTGCCCGCGCTTGCGCATCCGGTCCTGCAGCGCCTGCTTGGACGGCGGCAGGATGAACACGGTGACCGTGCCTGGCACCAGCTGGCGGACCTGCTGGGCGCCCTGCCAGTCGATCTCCAGCAGCACGTCCTGGCCGGCCGACAGCTGCGGCTCGACCGACTGCCGCGCGGTGCCCTTCCAGTCGCCATGCACCCAGGCATGTTCGAAGAAGTCGCCGGCGGCGATCATCCGCTCGAATTCCTCGGCGCTGACGAAGTGGTAGTGCTCACCATTGATTTCACCCGGGCGCGTGGCGCGCGAGGTGAACGAAATCGACAGGGCGATCTGCGGGTCGCGGGCCAGGGTGGCGTTGACGATGCTGCTCTTGCCGGCCCCGGAGGGCGCGGCCACGATGTACAGGGTGCCGCGCGCAGGCGCGCCGACGGGCGGGATCGGGCTGCTCATTCGATGTTCTGCACCTGTTCGCGGATCTGGTCGATCAGCACCTTCAGCTCGACGGCGGCGTTGGAGGTGCGGCTGTCCACCGATTTGGAGCCCAGCGTATTGGCCTCGCGGTTGAACTCCTGCAGCAGGAAGTCCAGGCGGCGACCGACCGGCTCACGCTGCTTGAAGACGCGGCGGATCTCGGCGATGTGGCTGCCCAGGCGGTCCAGCTCCTCATCCACGTCCAGCTTCTGCAGCCACATCACCAGTTCCTGTTCGGCACGGCCGGGATCGACCGGGTGCGGCAGGTCGGCCAGGCGGGCCGCCAGCTTGGTGCGCTGGCCTTCGCGGATCAGCGGGATCAGGGTGGTGACCTCGGCGGCAATGCGCTCGATGCTGTCCACGCGCTCCTGGATCGCGGTGGCCAGCTTGTCGCCTTCACGCTCACGCGCGGCAACGAAGCCGTCCAGCGCCGTATCCAGCAGCGCCAGGGCTTCGGCATGCAGCGCGGCGGCATCGACCGCCTCGCCCTGCATCACACCCGGCATCTGCAGCAGTTCGGTGAAGCTCACCTGCAGGCTCGGGAAGCTCGAGGACAGCCGGGTCGCCAGCTCGCCGAGCTGGCCCAGCAGCGCATCGTTGACCACCAGTGCACCGGTGACCTCCGGCGCGCGCAGGCGAATGACCAGATCGATCTTGCCGCGGCTGCAGCGGGAAGCGACGCGCTCGCGCAGGTGCGGCTCCAACGCACGCAGTTCTTCGGGCAGGCGGACGCCGACCTCCAGGAACCGGTGGTTGACCGAGCGCAGCTCACAGGCCAGCGTGCCCCAGCGGGTGGCGCGCTCGCCGTTGGCATAGGCGGTCATGCTTCGAATCATGCGGGTTTCCGGTGCTCTCAAAGTGCAAATGGTACCCTAGCGGTCTCCTTAGAGCCTCCTCGCCCGCCGGTCCCCGGCCCGGGCGTGGCCCCGCATCCCCCGTCTTACCGGAACTTGAGCATGACTGATTCCCGTCCCAGTGGCCGCCAGGCCGACCAGCTGCGCGAAGTGCGCATCGAGCGCGCCTTCACCCGTCACGCCGAGGGCTCGGTCCTGGTCAGCTTCGGCGAGACCCGCGTGCTGTGCACGGCCAGCGTGGAAAACCGCGTGCCGGGCTTCCTGCGTGGCAAGGGCGAAGGCTGGGTGACCGCCGAGTACGGCATGCTGCCGCGTTCGACCCACACCCGTAACGACCGCGAAGCCGCCCGCGGCAAGCAGGGTGGCCGCACGCTGGAAATCCAGCGCCTGATCGGCCGCACGCTGCGCGCCTGCATCGACCGCGGCGCGCTGGGCGAGCGCACCATCACCCTGGACTGCGACGTACTGCAGGCCGATGGCGGCACCCGTACCGCCGCCATCACCGGCGCCTACGTGGCCCTGGTGGATGCGGTGAACTTCCTGATCAAGCGCGGTGACATCAAGCGCAACCCGATCTTCGGCGCCGTCGCGGCGGTGTCGGTGGGCGTGTACCGCGGCACCCCGGTGCTGGATCTGGATTACGCCGAAGACAGCGACTGCGATACCGACATGAACGTCGTGATGAACGACGGTGGCGGTTTCATCGAACTGCAGGGCACCGCCGAAGGCCACGCCTTCCGCCGTGATGAACTGGATGCGCTGCTGGTCCTGGCCGAAAAGGGCATCAAGGATCTGTTCGCTGCGCAGCAGGCGGCCCTGGCCAAGGCATGAACCGTCGTATCGCCCTGACCACCCTGGTAGTGGCCGACTACGACGAGGCGATCGCCTGGTACACCGGCGCGCTGGGCTTCAGCCTGATCGATGACATCGACCAGGGCGACAAGCGCTGGGTGGTGGTCGGGCCGGGCGACGGCAGCGCGGCCGCCTTGTTGCTGGCACGTGCCAGCAACGACGAACAGCGCGCGCGGATCGGCAACCAGACCGGTGGCCGGGTCGGATTTTTCCTGAACACCGATGATTTCTGGCGTGACCACGCGGCGATGACCGCGCGTGGCGTGGTCTTCCTCGAAACCCCACGCGAGGAGGTCTACGCGACGGTCGCGGTGTTCCGCGATCTGTACGGCAACACGTGGGATCTGCTGGAGCCCAAGCAATGAAACTGGTCTTGGCCAGCGGCAACGCCGGCAAACTGAAGGAACTGCAGGCCATGCTCGGCGGCCTGCCGCTGGAGATCGTGGCGCAGGGCGAACTGGGCGTCAGCGACGTCCCGGAAACCGGCCTGACCTTCGTCGAGAACGCCCTGATCAAGGCGCGCCATGCCTGCCAGAGCACCGGCCTGCCGGCGCTGGCCGACGATTCGGGCCTGATCGTGGATGCGCTCGACGGCGCACCCGGCCTGTACAGCGCGCGCTATGCCGGCAGCCCGACCAACGATGCCGCCAACAACGCCAAGCTGCTCGAGGCGATGCGCGATGTACCGGCCGATCGGCGCAGCGCCCGCTTCTATGCGGTGATCGTGCTGCTGCGCCATGCCAATGATCCGCAGCCGCTGATCTGTGAAGGCACCTGGGAGGGCGTGATCCTCGATGAGCTGCGTGGCAGCCACGGCTTCGGCTACAACCCGCTGTTCCTGGACCCGGTGCTGGCGCAGACCGCGGCCGAAATGGCACCGGACCTGAAGAACGCGATGAGCCACCGCGCCAAAGCCCTGCAGCTGCTCAAGCAGAAGCTGCCCGCCCTGCTGTGATGGCACACGACCCCTGCTCCCACCTGCCCGGCGAAACCTGCACGGGTGATCACGACCACGCTCCGCGGTTGGTTACGCCGCCGCTGGCGTTGTACGTGCATCTGCCGTGGTGCGTGCGCAAATGCCCGTACTGCGATTTCAACTCGCATGCGGCCAAGGGCGAGCTGCCGTTCGAGGCGTACATCGACGCGTTGATCCGCGATCTCGATCAGGATCTACCGCTGGTCTGGGGCCGGGTGGTGAGCAGTGTGTTCTTCGGTGGCGGCACGCCGAGCCTGTTCCCGCCGGAGGCGATCGACCGTTTCCTGCAGGCGGCCTCGGCCCGGCTGCGCTTCGCACCGAACCTGGAAGTGACGCTGGAGACCAACCCGGGCACCGCCGAGCACGGCCGGTTCGACCGTTATCGCGCCGCCGGTGTGAACCGGATCAGCTTCGGCATCCAGACCTTCAACGACGAGGCGCTCAAGCGCCTGGGCCGCATCCACGACAGCGGCGAAGCCGAGCGTGCGGTGAAGCTGGCCCAGGATGCGGGCTACGACAACTTCAACATCGACCTGATGTACGCGCTGCCGCAGCAGACGCTGGCCCAGGCCGAGCATGACCTGGAACGCGCGTTCGCGCTGCAGCCCACGCACATGTCGCACTACCAGCTCACCCTGGAGCCGAACACCGTGTTCTTCGCGCGGCCGCCGCAGGGCATCCCCGATGAAGATTCGGCATGGGACATCCAGGAGCACTGCCAGCAGATGCTGGCCGAGGCCGGCTATGCGCAGTACGAGGTCAGCGCCTACGCAAAACCCGGCCGGCAGAGCCAGCACAACCTCAATTACTGGCGCTTTGGCGACTACCTGGGGATCGGCGCCGGTGCACACGGCAAGATCAGCAGCGGCGCTGAAGAACACGTGCTGCGCCGCTGGAAGCACAAGCATCCGCAGACCTTCATGGACACTGCCGGAACCGCAGCCTCGATCGGCGGCGACGATGTGATCAGCGCCGAGCGACTGCCGTTCGAGTACATGCTCAACCTGCTGCGCCTGCATGAAGGCTTCAGCCTGAAGGATTTCGAATCGCGGACCGGCCTGCACCGGGCACGGATCGCCGAGCCGCTGCGCATTGCCGTGGCCAAGGGCTGGATGACCGTGGCCGGCGATGACGCCATGCCAACCGAACTGGGCCGGCGCTTCACCAACGACGTGGTCGAGCTGTTCCTGCCCTGAGCAGGCGGCGCCTGCCCGGACGGTAATGCCGGCCGCTGGCCGGCGCCGGGAACCTCGAACCTTGTCGCTTCTGGCAGGGACCGGGCGAAACCGTTAGATTCCGTGTTCTCAGGGGAGCTGGAAGAACATCGGATGTCTGCGCCCGCACCTTCGTCGTCCCAGCCCGACATGACCCGCTTTGCGGACGTGGCCGCGCCGCCGCGCGTGCGTCGCCTGCTGGCCGCGCTGCACGGGCTGGCAGTGCAGACCCTCACCGCGCCACTCAAACTGACCATCGTGGAGCTCGAGCGCGAGCTGTTCCGCGATGCCGAGCGCGCGCGCAACAGCCAGATCCAGGCCGACATATTCGCGCAGGCCCGCCAGCTGCATGAGGTCAACGCGCAGTTCGGCCCACGCTTCCTGGAGGCGGTGGCGGTGAGCCTGGCCAGTTTGCGCGGTCCACGCCACGCCCAGCGCATCGTCCCGACCGAGGTATCCGTTTCGGCCACCGCGCTGACCCTGGTCAACGACACCGACGTGGACCGCGACATCGTGCTGGTGGACATCATCCGCCGCGAAGCCCAGCGCTCGGCCACCGCCCTGCAGTTGCTCGGCCAACGCTTCGGGGTGCTCGCCGCCGGACCGGCCTTCGATGTCGATGACCTGCCGTTCGGCCCGCAGGCGCTGTGCCGGATCGTGCGCGAACTGGGTGAAGACTTCGCGCTGGGCCTGGAAACACAGCTGGCGCTGTACCGCGTGTTCGACCGTCAACTGCTGGAGCGGCTGGGTGAACTGCTGGAGCGCGCCAACATCCTGTTGGGGCACGAAGGCGTCCTGCCCGGGCTGGTCTACACCCCGTATCTGGCGCGCTCGGCCACGACGCGCCGGATCATCACCGGCCCCGAGCGCGGCCTGCCCGGCGCACGCGGCGGCGCGGCGGCGCGGCCCCTGACCGGCTGGAACGGCAGCGCGCCGAGCACCGGCTGGGCAGCAATGACCGAGCACGCCATGGCCTTGACCACGGCGTCCACCGCGCCGGACAGCACCACACCCATCGGTGGCGCGGCGGCGGCCTCGCCGACGGCATCGGCGTCAGTGTCAGTGTCAGCGCCGAGCCTCCCCACCAGCCCCACTGCCGCCGACCTCGGTGCACCGGCGATGTCAGCGCTGCACCAGCTGTTGGGGGCTGCCCGGCAGGCACATGCGGCCGGCGCGGTACCTGGCGGCGGAGCGCTGGCCGCGCAAGCCGTCGGCGCCTCGGCCCAGGCCGTTGCCACCCCCACGGAAAACGCCTTCCTGGCGCCCGAGGCGCTCCCCGCGCTGGCGGTACCCGCCGAAGCCGTGCACGCCACGCTGGCCAGGCTGCAGGGCCAAGCGGTCGCTCCCGGCGGCGCCCGCCGCAGCATGGCCGACCTGCACAACGCGCTGCTCGCCCAGGTCCGGGCCGAGCATGGCGCGCAGGCCTCATTGACGGTCAAGGACAGCGACACCTTCGACCTGCTCGACATGCTGTATGGACAGATCCAGCGCGAGGTGCGGCCCGAGGCCGTGGCCGCCGACCTGCTGACCCGCCTGCAGGTGCCGGTCGCCCGCGCGGCCCTGTCCGACCCGGCCTTCTTCGTGCGCGACCAGCACCCGGCGCGCGAGCTGCTCAATGCGGTAGCCGAGGCCGGCGCCAACTGGCTGGGCGAGGAAGATGTGGATCCGCAGCTGGTGCAGAAGCTCGGCCACGCGGTCGACCAGGTGGTCAACGCGTACGACGGCGATGTGGCGGTCTTCGACACCGCCAACGAGGAGATCCAGCAGCACTTCCGCGCGCTGGCGCACAAGGCCGAACTGGCCGAGCGCCGTCATGTCGAGGCCGCCCGCGGCAAGGAGCGCCTGGAGGCGGCCAAGCAACAGGCCAGCACCAGCATCGAGCAGGTGTGCGCGCAGGCCGCGCCCCCGCGCTTCGTGCAGGCACTGCTGAAACAGGCGTGGTCGGATGTGCTCACGCTCACCCTGCTGCGCAACGGCGAGACCTCGCCGCAGTGGCAGCAGCGCCAGCAGGAAACCGCCCGGATCGCCGAGGTGACCTGCCTGGCGCCGGGCGTGGCCGAGCGCGATGATGCGCTGGGCCAGCAGGTCGAGTCCGCTCTGCTGCAGGTCGGCTATCACCAGGACGAAGCAGCCGCGATCGCGCGGCGCCTGTCCACGCCCGGCGGCGAGGATGACAGTAGTTCACGTACCGAACTCACCGCCCGCCTGCGCGCCCGCACCCGGCTGGGCGAACAGGCTGATGCCAGTGATCCGCGCAAGGTCGCCCCGCTCGCGCGCAGCACCGCCGAGGACGACTGCTATCGCCAGCTGCGCACCCTGCCGTTCGGGACCTGGTTCGAGTTCACCACCAACCAGCAGGGCGACGTGCGCCGGCAGCGGTTGTCCTGGTACAGCCTGATCACCGACAACGCGCTGTTCGTCAATCAACGTGGGCAGAAAGTGGGCGAGCATTCGTTGGATGCCCTGTCGCGGTTGATGGCCCATGGCCAGGTGCGGATCGTCACCGAAGACAAGGGCAGGCTGATTGATCGTGCCTGGCAGGCCACCCTGCGGACCCTGCGCTCGCTGGCCGGCACGCCTGCGGAGAGCGCCGAATGACCACACCGGATACCCGCCGCGCGCCGCGTCGCCAGGTGGCCGAGCTGGTCCCCGTGACGGATCTGATGGCCGAGACCGTGATCGGCCGGCTCGGCAATGTCTCCGAAACCGGCATGCTGATGCTGGCCTCGGTGCCGATGCAGGACGATGCGCTGTACCAGCTGCAGTTCACCATCCCCGGCCCGCAGGGTCAGCCGCTGCTGATCGACGTCGGCGTGCACCTGCTCTGGAGCGAGCAGACCCATGCACCGGGCCAGGCCTGGGTGGGCTTCCGCTTCCTGACCTTGGCGCGCGAATCACGCGAGCAGCTGCGGCAATGGATCGCCGAGGAAACTTCGGCAGTCTGAGCGCCGGTTCCGGCACAGCGCCCGCTGGCGGATTGCGGCAGAATCTAGGGCTGCATTCCGCACTGCCAGCGAGCTTCATGCCATGAACCAGCCAGACCTCGGCGCCCTGTATTCCCACCATGCCAGCGTGATGCGCCAGCGCGCCGATGAAGCGCTGGCCCGTGGCGGCTTCGACCATCTGGTGATTCCCAGTGGCACCCTGCATTACCAGGCCTTTGATGATCGCGATTACCCGTATGCGGTGAACCCGAACTTCAAGGCCTGGCTGCCGCTGACCAAGCTGCCCAACAGCTGGCTGGTGTACACCGCCGGCAAGCGCCCGACCCTGATCTTCCATCAGCCCTTCGATTACTGGCACGTGGTGCCCGGTGCGCCGAATGGCTGGTGGGTGGAGCATGTCGATATCCAGATCATCCGCACGCCGGACGAGGCGCTGGCGCTGCTGCCCAAGGATGCCGCGCGCTGCGCGATCCTCGGTGAGCCGCAGAGTGCGCTGGGCGCCTTCGTGCCGAACAATCCCGCACCGGTCATCGATTACCTGGACTGGCAGCGCGGCTACAAAACGCCGTATGAAATCGCCTTGATGCGCGAAGCGCAGCGACTGGGCGTGCGCGGCCACCGTGCCGCCGAAGCCGCCTTCCGCGCTGGCACCAGCGAGTTCGAGATCCACATGGCGTACTGCCGTGCGGTCGGCCAGGACGCCAACGAACTGCCCTACGGCAACATCATCGGCCTCAACGAACACGCGGCCGTGCTGCACTACACCGATCTGGGCCGCAGCGCGCCGACCCCGCTGCGCAGCTTCCTGATCGACGCCGGCGCCAGCGCGTACGGCTATGCCAGCGATATCACGCGCACCTATGCGGCCAGCGGCCATGACGAATTCCAGGCGCTGATCGATGCGGTGGATGCGGCCCAGCAGCAGATGGGCGCCGGCGTGCGCGCGGGCGTGGATTACAAGCAACTGCACATCGACGCGCACCTGTCGCTGATGGGCATCCTCAAGGACTTCGGCGTGCTCAACGTCTCGCCGGAAGCGGCGCTGGCCACCGGCGTGAGCGCGGCCTTCTTCCCGCATGGCCTGGGCCATCTGATCGGGCTGCAGGTGCATGACGTGGCCGGCTTTGCGGCCAGTGACCGCGGTGGCCGCATCGAGCGCCCGCAGGGTCACCCGTACCTGCGCATGACCCGCGCGCTGGAGCCGGGCATGGTGGTGACCATCGAGCCGGGCGTGTACTTCATCGACATGCTGCTGGACGAAGTGAAGCAGGCCGGCAATGGCGCCAGCATCAACTGGGACCGCGTGGATTTCTTCCGCCCGTATGGCGGGGTGCGGATCGAGGACGAGGTGCTGTGCACCGAGGGCGATGCGGACAACCTGACCCGCCCGGTGTTTGCGGCGGCCAGCTGAGCGGACATGCGGGTGCCGGCCAACGGTCGGCACTACCCCGACAATCCCGACATCGCGGTAGTGGGGGGGGGGGGGGGGGGGGGGGGGGGGGGGGCGGGGGTCGCGAGGAGGGGGGGAGCGCGGCGCCCG
>NZ_JBDJLE010000022.1:0-70971 GCF_039673205.1 Stenotrophomonas sp. TWI809
CCAACCCCCCCCCACCCCCCCCCACACAAAAAACTGCCACCCTTTGGGGTGTTATTTTTGGTGTGTGTGGCGGAGAGGGGGATGAAGCGAAGACGCGCCGGGGTTCGACGGATTCGCCAGGAGCGAATCCGGACAGACGAACGTCTGGCCCTGGAGCGCGCAAGCGCGGAAGGGCTGGGTGCATGGATGCACCCAGCAATCCCAATGAAGCGGCCACCCTGCATCCGAAGCCCTCAGCGTCATCACCGACATTCCCGGGCGCGTGGCGACGCGTTCATCCCCAACGGCGTCTCCAGCTATGGGAGGCGCGGCCCTGGAGCGCGCAAGCGCGGAAGGGCTGGGCCCATGGATGGGCCCAGCAATCCCGGCAATGAAGCGGCCACCCCGCAGGCCACGCGACGTCATCGCGGTAGAGCCACGCCATGCGTGGCTGCCTCCCGCCGACCATCGCGCAGCCACGCATGGCGTGGCTCTACCCGATCACCGCGCAGCCACGCACGGCGTGGCTCTACCCGAGGGGCCACACCCTCAGGCCACACCCCTCCAACATGCGCTCCGCTAAACTGCCCGCCTCACGTAACGGATCCCCACCATGACCGCTGAAATCCTCGTCCCCGTGTCCTTCGGTGAACTGCTCGACAAGATCTCGATCCTGCAGATCAAATCCGAGCGCATCAGCGACGAGGCCAAGCTGGCCAACATCCGCACCGAGCTGAGCGCGCTGGAAAAGACCTGGATGGCGCACCCGGCCGGGGTCAAGGACATCGCCCGCCTGCGTGCCGAGCTCAAGGCCGTCAACGAGCGCCTGTGGGACATCGAAGACAACATCCGCCTGCAGGACAAAGCCCAGGCCTTCGACGACCACTTCGTCGAACTGGCCCGCAGCGTCTACCAGCAGAACGATGAGCGTGCCCGCATCAAGAAGGACATCAACCTGGCGCTGGGCTCGCTCTACGTGGAAGAGAAGTCGTACAAGGATTACGCGCCGCGCGGGGCGTAATCGGCCACATAGCGCTCGAATGCGGCAATGCCGTCCTCGACCGTGATCAGCTGCATCACGTCGTCGAACTCGACCTTCGCGCCCCACTTCAGTTCGCTGGCCGGCTTGCCCAGGAATCTGCGCGCGGCGTCGTCGTAGCGGTCCACGCAGTAGCGCCGGTCGGAGTAGGGGCCGCTGCGGTGCGGGTTGCTGGCCGCGTGCAGGCCCAGCACCTTGGTGCCCATCGCGTTGGCGATATGCATCGGGCCCGAATCGGGCGTCATCACCAGCGCGGCGCGCGCCAGCAGCGCCGGCAGCTGCTTCAGCGTGTCCTTGCCGACCAGATCCAGCGCCGGGGTGGTCAGCTGCGCCTGGATGGCATCGGCCATGCCGCGCTCCAGATCGGTACGCCCACCGCACAGCACCACCCGCCAGCCGCGCGCGGTGGCGTGGTTGGCCACGGCCGCATAGCGGTCGGCATACCAGTTGCGGCGTACGTGGCTGGAGCAGGGCGAAATCATCAGCACCGGGCGGCCGTCGTCGGCCCACTGGGC
Organism: Stenotrophomonas sp. TWI809; assembly: GCF_039673205.1. Classification (NCBI taxonomy): domain Bacteria; kingdom Pseudomonadati; phylum Pseudomonadota; class Gammaproteobacteria; order Lysobacterales; family Lysobacteraceae; genus Stenotrophomonas; species Stenotrophomonas sp. TWI809. Next base: position 1,534 of record NZ_JBDJLE010000022.1, read on the forward strand.
ATTGGCCCACTCGAACGCCGCCGGCGGCACGGCCAGATCCCAGCTGACCTCGGTCTGTTTCAGGCCGAGCGGCTCGCAGAAGCTGCCGATCGCGTCGAGCACGTGGATGCCCGGGCGGTCGGGGATGCGTTCATTGATAAACAGCCCGTGAAGGTCCTTGGAGCGCGATCTGTCGTAGCCGATGCGGCGCTTGGCTGGCACGAAGGCCGAGAGCACGTTGGCGCGGAAGGCGACCTGCATCTGCAGCAGCGCATCGAAACGCCCCGCAGGGAGGCTCTCGCGCAGGGCGCGCATGCCGGCCAGGCCGGTCTTCTTGTCGTAGCTGTGGAAGGTCACGCCCGGTAGCCCATCGAGCAGCTTGTGGCCGGCCTTGTCGATGATCCAGTGCAGCGACACGCCGGGATCGGCCTGCTGCAGGGTGCGCACCAGCGGCACCACATGGGTCACGTCCCCCAGCGCGGACAAACGCAAAAGACACAAGGAAGAGGACGTTGGTGCCATGGTGTTGTTAGACTCGAAGGAATGGTCGCATTCGACGCCACTGAAGCGCTGACGCCCTGCCGCGATGGACGCGGTATCGGTGCCATTCTGTTCGACCGCGAAGCCTTGCGGCAAGCCGAGATGAGCCTGTTCGCGCCGGCCCACTGGGGCGAGCGGGCACGACCGGTCGCCGATGGCGGCCGCGGCGGCGCCTGGTTCGTCGATGCGCCCTTCGGTCATGCCGTGCTGCGCCAGTACCTGCGCGGCGGCCTGGCGGCCAAGCTCAGCCGGGACCACTACCTCTGGCGCGGCGCCAACCGCACCCGAAGTTTTGCCGAATTCCGGCTGATGCGCGCCCTGCACGCGCAGAAGCTGCCGGTGCCGCGGCCGATCGCCGCGTTCTACATGCGCGAAGGCCTGCGCTACAAAGCGGCGATCCTGATGGAGCGGCTGGAGGGCGTGCGCTCGCTGGCCGATCGGGCGCTGGTCGCCGGGCGCGGCGCTCCCTGGGAAGAGACCGGCCGGCTGATCGCGCGCTTCCATCGCGCCGGGCTGGACCATGCCGATCTCAATGCCCACAACATTCTGTTCGACGCCAACGGCCACGGGTGGCTGATCGATTTCGATCGCGGCGTGCTGCGCATTCCCGCTACCCGCTGGCGCGAACGCAATCTCAAGCGGCTGCTGCGCTCGCTGATCAAGCTGCGCGGTGAGCGCAGCCATGAGGATGTCGAGAAGGACTACGCACGGCTGCGCCGCGCCTACGACCTGGCCTGGAACCGGGGTTACTGATGGACTGGGCATTGCGTTTCATGGGGGTCGGCAATGCGTCGGCCGTGCAGCTGGGTTCGCCGATGGCGGTGATCGAGCGCGATGGCCGCCCGTGGCTCACCATCGATTGCGGCGGGGAAGGGCTGACCGCCTTCCAGGCGCACTTCGGGCATGTGCCGCAGGCACTGTTCGTTACCCATGTGCACCTGGACCATGTCGCCGGTTTCGAACGCCTGTTCGTGGATGCGTATTTCTCGCCGCAGCGTCGCGGCCGCATCCGCCTCTACGTGCCGGCGACGGTCGTGCCGCTGCTGCACAAGCGCGTGGCCGATTACCCGAACGTGCTGGCCGAGGGCGGTGCGAACTTCTGGGATGCGTTCCAGCTGATCGTGGTCGGCGAGGCGTTCTGGCATGACGGCGTGCGTCTGGAGGTCTTCCCGGTGCGTCATCACTGGCCGGAAACCGCCTATGGCCTGCGCCTGAAGGGTGCGGTCACCTGGAGTGGTGATACCCGCCCGATTCCGGAAATGCTGGCGCGCTACGCCGACGACAACGAACTGATCGCCCACGACTGCGGCCTGCACGGCAATCCCTCGCACACCGGAGTGGACGACCTGGAGCGTGAGTACACGCCCGAGCTGCAGGCGCGGATGATGCTCTATCACTACGCCAGCGAGACGGACGGCGAGGCGCTGCGCCAGCGTGGCCACCGTGTGGCCCTGCCCGGTGAGCGTGTGGCGCTGGCCACCCCGACCGCCATGCATGTGCTGGCCCAGGATCCGCCCTGAGCATGGACGACGCGCTGGCCGCCCATCTGCAGGCGCTCGAACGCGCGTTGCATGCGCCGGCGGTTCGCGGTGATGTCGCGCAGTTGGCGGCGCTGTTGGATGATGACTTTCGCGAGATCGGCAGCTCGGGCACCTGTTTCGACCGTGCTGCTGTGTTGGCCGAGCTTCCGCGTGAGCGCGCGCAGGTGGAGATCGTGTCCTGCGATTATGACGTCGCTCTGCTGGCCCCGACGCTGGCGCAGGTGCGCTACCGCAGCTGGTATGTGATCGAAGGGGTGCGCCAACGTGAGGTGCTGCGCAGCTCGCTGTGGCGGCTGCACGGCGAGGCATGGCGGGTGGTGTTTCATCAGGGCACGCCCGCGGCGCCTTGAGCGGCAGCATCGCGAAGGAAAACAGGGGCCCAAAAAGGTGGCGGCCCCGCCGGCTGACCTCGGCGCCCGCGTCGATCGATACCGTTGCTGCCTTCCGGCCCTGGCGGGATTTTCGACCTAGCGTCGCGAGGGGCCGACGGGGCCACCATAGAGACGTTCCGGCTGCTGGGCGATCAAGGATCAGCCAACCGCAGGCGGAAGCTGCACCGCAGGAACAGGCCCGGCAGTGCAGTCGCGCATTCTAGCGCATGCGTGGCACGCAGTGCCAGACGCGGAGGCTGAATCCCGTGTAGCCCGTCGTGACACGGAGCGGCCAATGTGCGGGCGGGTTGCTAAAATGCGCGGCACAGGAGGAACGGCCTCCCCCATTTCGGGAATCACTGACCAGGACGGCCTGGCCCCCATCAAGGAGGGCCGCATGGCCTGGATCTATCTGTTGGCAGCGGGTGTACTGGAAATCGTCTGGGCGTTCTCGATGAAGCAGTCCGAGGGGTTCAGCAAGCTCACCCCCTCGATCATCACCCTCGTCACCATGATCGCCAGCTTCTGGCTGCTGTCATTGGCAATGCGCACGTTGCCGCTGGGCACCGCGTACACGATCTGGACCGGCATCGGCGCGGTCGGTGCGTTCGTGATCGGTATTACCTTCCTCGGCGAGCAGGTCAGCGCGATGCGGATTGCCGCAGCGGTGTTGATCGTGAGCGGGTTGGTGTTGATGAAGTTGAGCAGCAGCTGAGGCGTTCAAAATGCACGCTGCGCGCTCGGGGGTAGAGCCACGCCATGCGTGGCTGACGTAACCCTGACGCACTCCAATCACTGGCGCCGCTCAACGTGGCGCCAGTTCGAGTGCCATCTCCACCGCATCCAGCCCGGGGCCATGCCCATCGGGGGTGATGTGGGTGACGACGAAGCCGAGGCCGGCGTAGAACGCCTGCGTGTGCTGGCTGGTGCTGAGCGTGATGCGCTGGGCGCCGAGTGTTCTTGCGTGGGCCAGCCGCGCGTGGGAGAGCTGCGTGCCCAGGCCTTGGCGATGCCGGGTGCGGTCGACCATGCCCCAGCAGAAGGCGACGGTGTGTTCGTTGTCGAGGGCGAGGCCGCCGCAGGCGACAAGGTGGCCGTTGTGGTCGATGACCAGATAGTCGTGGGCGCGGTGTGGGTGGAGCAGGTAAGTGGCGAAGTCGTGGCGTTCGTGTGGGGCGAAGTAACGCGGCACGTTGGTGTCGAACAGTGCCAGGCAGTCGGGGGCGTCGGTTGGGGTGTAGGGGCGCAGGGTGGGCATGGGGGGACTTTGGCATGAGTTGGCTGCGCAAAGAGCAGCCGACCAGCGGTCGGCTCTACCGTTAGCGGTGGCGACGCAGAGGCTTCGGATGCAGGGTGGCCGCTTCATCGGGATTGCTGGCTGCATCCATGCACCCAGCCCTTCCGCGCTTGCGCGCTCCAGGGCCAGCCGTTCGGCTGTCCGGATTCGCTCCTGGCGAATCCGTCGAACCCCCGGTCGGGGGTTCTCATCCCCCTCTCCATGGTTTCGCGCGCTGCTATCGGAGCCGGATGAATGACGAACGTGACAAATGCAAAAGGCCGCCCCGAGGGGCGGCCTTTTGCATTTGTCTGGCGGAGAGAGGGGGATTCGAACCCCCGAAGCGCGGTTTAGACGCTTACACACTTTCCAGGCGTGCTCCTTCAACCGCTCGGACACCTCTCCGGACCTGCTGCAATAACCCGCTGCAGGGGCGCAGATTCTAGCGGGGGAATCGGAATCGCACAAGCGGTTCGTCACAGGGGGCAGGGGGGCTGGACAGGCGTGGCACAATGGTCGTCCCGATGAAGACGGTGGCCTGATGTCCTATCTCGTCCTTGCCCGCAAGTGGCGTCCGAAGCGTTTTGCCGAGCTGGTGGGCCAGGAACACGTGGTCCGTGCGCTCAGCAATGCGCTGGACAGCGGCCGGGTGCACCATGCGTTCCTGTTTACCGGCACCCGCGGGGTCGGCAAGACCACCATTGCCCGTATTTTTGCCAAGTCGCTGAACTGCGAGCAGGGCACCAGCGCCGATCCGTGCGGCCAGTGTCCGGCCTGCCTGGATATCGACTCCGGCCGCTACATCGATCTGCTCGAGATCGATGCTGCGTCCAATACCGGTGTGGATGATGTCCGCGAGGTGATCGAGAACGCCCAGTACATGCCCTCCCGGGGCAAGTACAAGGTCTACCTGATCGACGAAGTGCACATGCTGTCCAAGGCGGCGTTCAATGCGCTGCTCAAAACGCTGGAAGAGCCGCCGGAGCATGTGAAGTTCCTGCTGGCCACCACCGATCCGCAGAAGCTGCCGGTGACGGTGCTTTCGCGCTGCCTGCAGTTCAACCTGAAGCGGTTGGACGAGGACCAGATCCAGGGCCAGATGACCAAGATCCTGGCGGCCGAGGAGATCGAGTCCGACCCGACCGCCATCGTGCAGTTGGCCAAGGCGGCCGATGGCAGCCTGCGTGACGGCCTGTCGCTGCTGGATCAGGCGATCGCCTATGCCGGCGGCGCGCTGCGCGAGGACGTGGTGCGCGCGATGCTGGGCACGGTCGACCGCACCCAGGTCGCCGCGATGCTGGATGCGCTCGCCGATGGTGATGGCCCGCGCCTGCTGCAGACCGTGGCCCTGCTGGCCGAGTTCTCGCCGGACTGGAGCGGGGTGCTCGATGCCCTGGCCGAAGCCCTGCACCGGATCCAGGTGCAGCAGCTGGTGCCGGGCGCCGCGACGGCAGGCGAGGGGATCGATGCCGAGGCCTTCGCCCAGCGGCTGCGCCCGGAAGTGGTCCAGCTCTGGTATCAGATGGCCCTGGGCGGCCGTCGTGACCTGCACCTGGCCCCGAGCCCGCGCGCCGGGTTCGAGATGGCCGTGCTGCGCATGCTGGCGTTCCGTCCCGCTGCCGCCGTACCGCCCGTGCCCCGCGATCCGGGCACCGGCACCGACGTGAACAGTGGTGGCCAGGCCAGCGGCCAGGGCACCGGCATGGCCGCTGCGGCAGCGAGCGCGGCTTCTGCATCGGTCGTGGCGCCGGCCAAGGCGAGCGCCCCCGTCGCTCAGCCGGCCCCGGTGGCGCCCGTGGTTGCTCCCGTCTCCGCGGCGCCTGAGCCCGCACCGCCGGCGCCGAAACAACCTGTCCCGGCCCCGGCAGCCGCCGAGCCGGTCAAACCGTCCAAACCAAGCGTCTCAGCCCCCGCGGCCGACGACGATCTTCCGCCGTGGCACCGTGAAAGCGATGCCGCCGATCGCGACGAAGCGCTGGCTGCTGAAATGGCCACCCCGGATGCGGCCATGGTCGCCCCGTGGGAAGCGTCGGCCGAGCGGACCGTGGCACCGGCTGCTCCCGCGCCTGCACGGGAAGCTCCCGCCCCGGTGGCCCGCCCGGAGGGCATCGCCATCGCCCCCTCGGCGCCGGATACCGCGCCCTCGGAGCCACAGGGCGACCTGACCGCCGATGCCTGGCTGGAACTGGTGGCTGGGAGCCAGCTCAATGGCCCGTCCAAACAGCTGGCCGCGCACTCGGCGTTCATCAGCTACCAGCACGGCGTCTTGAAACTGGCGATTTCGCCCGGATTTGAGTACTTGAGTTCGGACCGCTCGCAGGCGGCGCTGATCGCGGCGTTGACCGGCCCCTTGGGGCAGGCCCCGCGCCTGGTGATCGATACCGGTGCAGCCGGTGCCGAGACCCTGCATCAGCGCGCTGACCGTCAGCGTGGCGAACGCCAAACGGCGGCGGAAGCCGCTTTCATGGCCGATCCTTCGGTGCAGTTGCTGGTCCAGCAACACGGTGCCAGGGTCGTCGCCGATTCCATTCGTCCTTTTGAAGAGTAAAGACCCATGCGCGGCAATATCGCCCAACTGATGCAGCAGGCCCAGAAGATGCAGGAGAACCTGCAGAAGGCCCAGGAAGACCTCGCCAAGCTGGAAGTGACCGGCAGCGCCGGCGGCGGCATGGTCAGCGTGACCCTGACCGGCACCAAGGAATGCCGCAAGGTGCGCATCGATCCGTCGGTGCTGTCCGATGCGGAAATGACCGAAGATCTGGTGGCCGCCGCGTTCAACGATGCCTCCAACAAGATCGACGCCGAGTCGAAGAACCGCATGGGTTCGGCGACCGCCGGCATGCAGCTGCCCCCGGGCATGAAGCTGCCGTTCTGACCCACCGCCTGCGCCGGGTGTCTGCCTGGCGCGACCGTGGTGACCGCGCCGCGAAGCCTTCGGGCTTCGCGCGCTTGTTTCTGAGATGAGCGATCCGCCATGAGCCTGCCCCTGCTCGAACAATTGATCGAGGCCTTCCGCGTGTTGCCGGGCGTGGGCCAGAAGACCGCCCAGCGCATGGCATACCACGTGCTGGAGCGCGAGCGCGAGGGCGGCCAGAAGCTGGCCGAGGTGCTGGCCAAGGCGATCGAGCGGATCGGGCATTGCGAACAGTGCCGGGATTTCAGCGAGACCGAGATCTGTGCGGTCTGCGCCAACGGCAGCCGCGAGCGCCAGCAGCTGTGCGCGGTGGAATCACCGGCCGATCGCCTGGCGATCGAAACGGCCACCGGGTTCCGTGGAGTGTACTTCGTGCTGCAGGGGCGGTTGTCGCCGCTGGATGGCATCGGTCCGCGCGAGCTGGGCCTGGATCAGCTGGAGGCGCGCCTGAAGCAAGGCGAGGTCAACGAGTTGATCATCGCCACCAGTGCCACCGTGGAAGGCGAAGCGACCGCGCATTACCTGGCGCAGATGGCGCGCAGCTACAAAGTGCGGCCCAGCCGCCTCGCGCAGGGTCTCCCGCTGGGGGGCGAACTGGAATACGTGGATCGCGGCACGCTGTCGCACGCGTTCGGCACGCGTACTGAAGTGCAGGAATGACGCGGCGCACCGCGCGGCAATGATCGAAACCGGGGGCGCATCCGCGCTACTCTCCAGGGCCCTGTTCCACGAGGTGCCCTCATGAGCCACGACACCCTGTTCGGCAAGATCATCCGCCGCGAAATTCCGGCCACCATCGTCTACGAAGACGAGGACGTGCTCGGCTTCAAGGACATCGCCCCGCAGGCGCCGGTGCACGTGTTGTTCATTCCCAAGCACGAGGCGATCCCGACCCTGGATGACGTGCGCCCGGAGCAGGCACACCTGATCGGCAAGCTGGCGATGGCCGCCGCGGACTACGCGCGCCGCGAAGGTTTCGCGCAGGACGGCTACCGCATCGTCATGAACTGCCGCGAGCATGCCGGGCAGACCGTGTTCCATATCCACCTGCACCTGCTGGCCGGTGCCCCGCTGGGCCACTTCGGCACGTCAAACGGCTGAGCCGGCCGCGCGCAAACAAAAACGCCGCCCGAGGGCGGCGTTTCTGCGTCAGCGTGTTACCACCAGCCCCAGCCACGGTAGCCCCAGCCCGGACCCCAGCCCGGGCCCCACGGGCCGTAGGGGTAGGCGGGCACCACATCCACCTGGCGCTGTTCCGGCCACAGGTAGATGACGTCGGCGTCCAGTTTCGGCAGGCGATAGTCGTACTCGCCGATGCGGGTGTTCTCGTAGCCGCCGATCTTGCCGATGAAGGTCACATCGCGGCCTGGCTCGAACACCGCCGGATCGTAGAAGCCGGCACGGCAGGCGATGAAGCGGCCGTCACTGGCGTCGGCCGAGGTGGTGCTCGGGCGGCCACTGCCGTTGAGCGGGCGCGAAATCATCTGGAAGCAGGTCTGGCCCTGGCCCGGATTGGTTTCGATGATGCGACCACCCCAACGTACCGGGGTGCCCACCTGCTGGGTGGGAACCGCGTCGCGCGGGCTGACCATACTGAACTGCCCCTGCAACGGCTTGGGCGCGGTGGCGCAGGCAGCCAGTGCCAGAGAGGCAGCAAGGGGAAGCAGGATTTGAATCTTCATGGGGATGCTCCGGAGGTCGGGCGATGCCTGCGCAGGTCGCGCAATAATGAAGTGAGGTCGACGTCAGCGCCAGCGTAGCGCGCCTGGACGAAACGCGCGCTGAGCGACAGCAGCGCAGGATCGGGTCGCTGCCGGTCCACCCGACGCGCCCACTCGTCAGCGGGTTCGGCGCTGGCGCGGGACAGCCCATAGCGTGCGTACCGGCGTCCCAGCCGATGCCAAGCCCGCAACAGCGGGTCGCGCTCGCGTTCGCCCCGGGCCAGCAGCCATGCCATCCAGCCTAGCGCGGCCAGTGCGAAGACGATGAAAATTCCCACCAGCTGGCTCGGATCCAGCCGCTCGAAACCAAACGGTTTAAGAAGCTGCTGCTGACGGTTGGCATCGAAGGACAGGACCAGGTCGTTCCAGCCCCGGCGCAGCCAGTCGCCCATCTGCCCGATCTGCAGCCATCGGCTGTCCAGCGTGGCGCCGGCAGCGCCGGCCCCCAGCCGGTCCTCAAGCGTGTCGTAAACGCGCTCCGGCGCAACGGCGGCGGTCGGATCGACCCGCACCCAGCCGCGGCCCGGCAGCCACACTTCGGCCCAGGCATGTGCGTCCATCCGGCGCAGCACCCAGTAGTCGCCATATGGGTTGCGGATGCCGCCCGCGAAGCCGGTCACCACCCGCGCCGGGATGCCTGCATTGCGCATCAATACGACGAACGAGGAGCTGAAGTGCTGGCAGAAGCCGGCCTGCTGATCGAACAGGAATTCGTCCGCGCCATCGCGACCGGGCTCGGGCGTGTCCAGGGTGTAGACGAAACGCGCGCGCACCCAGTCGAGCGCGCGCTGCACGATCGCGGCATCGTTGCTGCCGGCGTCCTGTCGCCACTGCCGGGCCAGCGCTGCCGTGCGCGGATTCAAGCCGTCGGGCAACTGCAGCGCAAGGCGCCGCGCGTCAGGCGTCAGCGCTTCGGTATAGGCCACCGCCGGTGCGGAGGTCAGCCGCCAACGGGTCAGTGCGTTCAACGCCGCGTGGCTGCGCAGGCTGTGGTTGGCATCCAGGTCGCTGCCGGGCGGTGCCTGCAGCGGAAGATCCAGCGCGACCAACTGGCGGCGATCGGTCGGCTCGTAATCGATCTGGTAGTCCCACTGCGTGCTGGCGTGGGTCACGGCGGCCGGCGCACGCTCGATCTGCCGCCGGTCCTGCTCCCAGCGCTTGCCATCGAAATGGGTCAGTACCGGCCCGCGCCAGTAACGTTGCTGTGGCGCGGGGATCGCGCCGAAGAACTGCACGCGAAGCGCCGGGGTGTCATCGGCCATCAGGTCCAGCCACTCCCCGGGCTCCATCGTGTCGGACAGGCCGGGTTTGCCCACCGCGCGATCCGGGATGCCCCAGAGCGGTTCGCTCAACCGCGGGAACAGCCAGAAACCGGCCAGGGCCAGCGGCAGGCCGAGCAGCACCAACCGGCCGATGCCGCGCAACTGGCGTTTGAGGGGCGCTGGCGGTGCCTGTCCCTCCAGGTGTGCCAGGCGTTGCAGGGCGAGCAGTGCGACCAGGCCGGCCAGCACGGCCAGCGTCATCGTCAACGGGCCTTGGTCGAGCAGGAACGCCGCGAACGGGCCGAACAGCCCGAAGCCGACCAGGCTGCGGGCATCGCGCAGGCTGCGCAGCTCGCTGGATTTCAGCGCGAGCATTGCTGCCAGCAGCGCGCAGCCGGTGTCGCGGCCAGGCCGTGGACCCATCTGCCAGTAAATGGCGGCCAGCATGGCGAGCACCAGCAACAGGCGCAGGGCGCCCGGCAACAGTCGCTGCCGCGAGGCCAGCGCGGTCAGCAGTGCGACACTGGCGATGACGGCGGCCAGCACGGTGGGCAGCTGCAGCAGCAGCGGCAACAGGCCCAGCGCCGCGCTGGCCAGCGTCCAGTAGCGCGCACCGGAACTGAGCAGGGACACGGGCCGGTCAGTCATGAGGCAACAGCGCCAGTGCGCGCTGGCACAGGTGGTGATGGGCACTGCCGTTGCCAGGCCCGAGCACCGGTTGGCCCGGCAGCTTGAGCGTGTAGCGGCGGCCTTCGCGTTCGGCCAGGTCGATCCAGCGCGCCATGCGTGCGATCCGTGCTTCGGTGCCCAGCGGTGCCAGGTGCCACCAGTCCAGCACGATCTCCAGCCCGACCGGCTTTTCGTACTCGCGCACCAACAGGGTGTCGCGTCGCGCGGAGTGTTTCCACGCGATGCTGCGCATCGGATCGCCAGCGCGATACGGGCGCAGCTGATGCAGCTCCTCGCCACTGGCATGCACGCGGGTATGCAGTGGGTCGCCGCCACTTTCCGGCAGGGAGGGTGCGTGCGTTTCCGGTGCCGCATAGACCAGCAACGGGGTTTCCGGCCAGACCCACGACCACGCGCGCACCAGGCCGAGCGGTTGCGTGGTGGCGATGCGGATGCGGGCCAGGTCGAACCAGCCGCGCCGGTGCGTGGGCAGCGCGAGATCCACTTCGATCTGGTCGCTGTCGATCAGGTGCCCGAACGCGGCCACGCCCTCGTGCTCCACCTGCAGGCCGCGCCGGGCGCGGGTATCGGCGCGCGACAGACTGATGCGCAGCCGCAACGGCGCGCCTGCGGTGACCGGCTCGGCGGAGACCGCATCCACCTGCAATCCGGACAGCTGCAGGTGCGCGCTGATCGCACTGGCGATGCTGACGGTCGCCAGCAACAAGGCCAGCAGCAGCGCAGGATTGTTGTTGTAGTTCAGCGCGCCGAGCAGCATCGCCGACAGCAGCGCGGCGACGAACAGCCCGAACCGCGTCGGCAGCACATAGATGCGGCGCCGGTCGAACCGGCACGGCAGGTGCTCGGGGCGGCGCGGTCGCGCCAGATGTTGCAGTTGCTGCCAGCGGGCTACCCAGCCGCGGCGCATCTCAGTCGACCTGCACGGTCTGGAGGATGGCGCGGGCCAGTGCCGGCCCGTTGCCGGCTTCGGCCTCGGGCACCAGGCGATGCCCGGCCACTGCCACGAACAGGGTCTGCACGTCTTCGGGCACCACATGCGCGCGGCCGAGCAGCAGCGCATGCGCCTTGGCGGCGCGCAGCAATGCCAGCCCGGCACGCGGCGACAGGCCCACGCGCACCCCGGCGTGCTGGCGGCTGCGGGCGAGCAGGGCCTGCACATAGGTGATCAACGCCTCGCTGGCATGCACCTGACCAACCGCCTCGCGCAGCGTGCGCACGTCCACCTCGCTAAGGCGCGCGGTGGCCTGCGCGATCAGATGGCGGCGATCGGTGCCGCGCAGCAGCTCGCGTTCCGATTCCGGATTGGGGTAGCCCAGGGCCAACCGCAGCAGGAAACGATCCAGCTGCGAGTCCGGCAGCGGGAACGTGCCGGAGAGGTCGACCGGGTTCTGGGTGGCGATGACGAAGAACGGATCCGGGAGTGGATGGGTCACGCCATCCAGGGTGACCTGCTGCTCGGCCATCGCTTCCAGCAGCGCACTCTGGGTACGCGGCGGCGCGCGGTTGATCTCGTCGGCCAGCAATACATGCGTGAACACCGGGCCCGGGTGGAACTGGAACTGGCGGCTGCCGGCGTCATACACCGAGACGCCAAGCACATCGGCCGGCAGCAGGTCAGAGGTGAACTGCACCCGCTGGAAGCCCAGCCCGAGGCTGGAGGCCATGGCATGGGCGAGGGTGGTCTTGCCCAGCCCGGGCAGGTCCTCGATCAGCAGATGGCCGCCGGAGAGCAGCGCCACGAACGCCAGCCGCACCTCCTGCGCCTTGCCCAGCACCAGCCCGTTGACCTGATCCTGGGCGGCGCGAAGGGACTGTCGCAGTACATCGGTTAGCATGGCTGGCACGGGGGGCGAATGATCCATGTCCGTCTCGATTCGATGATTCCACTGATTCTATAGAGCAATGCAGGGCGAACAACGCGCACGCACCATATTCCTGTTGTTGTGGACGCTGGTCACCGCCGTCAAGCTGGTGGTGGCCGCACGTCTGCCCTTGTTCGTGGACGAAGCTTTTTACTGGCAGGAAGGTCAGCATCTGGCGGCGGCCTATTCGGACCTGCCTGGCCTGACCGCTTGGCTGGCACGCCTGGGCGTGGAAGTGGGCGGCAATCATGTGCTTGCACTGCGCCTGCCGTTCCTGGCGATCGGTGCGTGGCTGCCATGGCTGGTCTCACGCATCGCCACGCGCTGGTTCGGTGCGGTGGCCGGTTGGCAGGCGGGCAGCCTCACGTTGTTGATGCCGCTGTCGGCCACGCTGGGCATGCTGGCCGTCCCGGATGTGCCGATGGCGTTGGCCGCGGTGCTGTGCCTGGATGCCGGCGCGCGCCTGCTGCGCAGTGTCGATGCCGCGGCGGCGGTGAAGCTGGCCGCCGGCCTGGCCATCGGCGCACTCAGCCATTACCGCTTCATCGGCGTGATCGTGGTCGGTTTCATCGCGTTGCTGGTGCTGCCGCAGGGCCGGCGCATGCTGCGCGATCCGCGCGTCTGGGTGGCCTTGGCGGTGGGCGTGCTGGCGTGGCTGCCGCTGCTGTCGTGGAATGCCGACAACCATGATGCGGGCCTGAAATTCCAGGTGGTCGAGCGCCACCCGTGGGCGTTCGAATGGAGCGGGCTGTGGTTCCTGGTGATCCAGCCGATGCTGGTCACCCCGATCCTGTGCATCGCGATGTGGAAGGTGGCCCTGGCGGGCACCCGCTCCGGTGGTGGCGCACGCGCGCAATGGCGTTACTTCGGCCTGATCGGCGCGGTGTCGACGCTGTCCATCTTCGGCCTGGGCTTCTTCACCGATGTGGAGCGCATCAGTTTCCACTGGCCGCTGCCGGGCTATCTGGCGCTGCTGATCGCGGTGCCGGTGGTACTCAACGGCTGGCCGCGCTGGCTGCGCCGTACCGGCTGGTGGTTGGCCGGTGCCGGGCTGGCGCTGGCCTTCGGCTATTACCTGACGGTCTCCATCCCGAGCGTGCGTGAGCAGTTGGCCGGCTACAAGTATTACCCGCGCAACTTCGCCGGCTGGGAACCGTTGGCAGGCGCCGTGCGCGACGAGCTGAAACGCATGCCGCCCGGCACGCGCGTGCTGGCCGGCAACTTCAAGGTGGGTGCGGAACTGGGCTTCCAGTTGCGCGACGCCTCTATCGAGGTGCTGCCCCACCCGTTGAACGACAAGCACGGCCGCACTGCGCAGCTGGGGCTGTGGGGGCTGCTGCACGATGGCCAGCGCGACGCGCCGATGCTGCTGGTGCTCTCGCCCAGCGACCAGCGCTATCGCGATCTGCTGGCGCGCTACCACGCGGTCTGCGAACAGGTGGGCCCGCTGCCGCCGCCGCGTGTGGTCAGCAACGATCATGGTTTCCAGCGCTTCCTGCTGTTCAAGCTGCCGGCCGAGCGGGTCGAGGGGCCGTGCGTCACGCCGGCGATGGCCTGGCTGGATACGCCGCAGCCCGGCGCCGCGGCGGGCAACCCCCTCCAGGTGCGTGGCTGGGCCTTCAAGGATGGCGTGGGCATCGAGCGTGTCGAGCTGCTGATCGATGGCCAGCCGGTGGGCGATGCGGTCTACGGTCGGCCCTACGACATCACCGGCGCGTGGAAGATCTCCACCGATCCGCAGCACCCGAACGTGGCCTTCGATGCCACGCTGAAGACCGACCACCTCGCGCCCGGCCGTCATTGGCTCGGCATGACGCTGCACGGCAAGGACGGCAGCGTGGAGCAGTGGCAGGAACAGGCCTTCACCGTCCCCGCGCGCTGAGCGTGCGTGTTCTTCCATGGATGACACCGTCATGCGCAATGCGCCGCAGGAATCTGCCCCCCTGTCTGCTTCCCACCCGCACGCCACGCCGGTGTCACCCGCGCTGATCCGTGCGTTGTGGTGCGCGGTGGTGGGCATCGTCGCGGTGGGTGTGGCCGCGATGCTGTGGCTCTCACCGCGCGTGTTGTACGCCGATCCGTGGCGCTTCACCCAGAAGCTGCTGGAGATGCCGTGGCCGGGCAACGTGCTGGTGTCGGACAATGGCCACCGCGAAATCCTGCCGAACCTGGTGCGCTACGCCGAGCTGGAGTGGCTGCACGGCAGTCAATGGCTGCAGATCGGTACCGGCGTTGCGTTGGCATTGGCCACGGTAGGGCTGCTCGCCCGGATCATCAGGGCCGATGCCTTGGCGCCGCCGGTGCGCGCCGCCGCCACCCTGGTCGCAGCGCTGTCGGTCTTCTGGCTGGGCAGCCAGCGCGCGCTCACCCATGCCAACGAATCGGTCCACGCGTACCTGATCACCGTGGCGCTGATGGCGGGCGTCGCCCTGCTGCTGCGTGGCGATCGCCGCGGCGCGGTCGCGGCCGCCGTATGCGGCGTGGCGGCGACGTTCTCCTTCGGCAGCGGCGTGGCCGTGTTCGTGGGGCTGGCGGCGGTGCTGGTGGTGCGGCGTGCGCCGTTGTCGCACTGGGTGCCCTGGATCGCCGGCCTGCTCGTGGCGGTCGGGCTGCACCTGGGCATGGGGCGGACCGGCATGCCGACACAGATGGCGCTGGCCCCGTTGCCGCAGCTGGACGTGCTGCTGCGCTGGCTGGCCTCGCCCTTCATCTATCTGGCTTGGCCGGCACTGGATCCGGCAGCGGCACAGCAGTTGCCGTTCGCGCCCGTGCGCGGCGTGGTGCATGCCGTGGCGAGCGCCTATCAGGCGCAGTTCGGACCGGTGCTGACCTCGCGCTGGCCGCATCTGCTGATCGGTGCTGCGGGGATGGCCGGGTTGCTCGGCATGACCTGGCGCACCTGGCAGCGCGGCCACCGCGCCGGGGCGGGGGAATCGGTGGGGCTGGCAATGGCATGGTTCGGCCTGGCCGTGGGCGGGCTGGTCGCACTGAGCCGCTGGACCTACTTTGCCGACTACCCCACGCAGCTGGCCGCACCGCGCTATGTGCCCTGGTCGTGGTTGTTCTGGTCCGGTCTGATGCTGTGGACGATCGTGCGCGTCGGCCTGCGCCGTCCCGGGGCGGTGGCCTGGGCAGCCCTGCTGTTGGCCTTGGTGGCCGTGCCGAGTACGGCGTGGATGGCCTACCTCGGTGCCAGCATGCAGCGGGTGGCCAACATGACCGCTACAGCGGCCGCGGCCGGTGTGGTCGATCCGGATCAGACGCATGGCGAAAGCGTGCCCGGCGAAGTGCTGGCCGCGCTGCCCAGCCTGCGCACGCACGGGGCATCGGTGTTCGCCTGGCCGGAAGTTCGCTATCTGCAGGGGGCGCCAACGACGGCGACCGGCGTGGCCGTCCCGGTCAGCGATGTCTCCCTCGTGGCCGTGCGCAACCTCCTGGGGCACCCGGCCTGGCGCATCGATTTCAGCGCCCAGAGCAGGGCGCCACGGCTGGTCCTGCAATGCGGCGGGCATCCCGTGGGCCTGGCCATGCCGCTGGCGGGCCGCTGGGTTGGTTGGGCCACCGGCGAACTTGATGCCAGCTGCCTGGAGGCGCTGCAGCTGCGCTGAGGCTCAGGGCAGGGTGTAGCCGGCCTGGCGCAGCAGCTGGCTGACCGCGATCAGCGGCAGCCCGATCAGCGCGGTCGGGTCGCGGTTCTCGATCGCCTCGAACAAGGTGATGCCCAGGCCTTCGCACTTGAAGCTGCCGGCGCAGTCCAGCGGCTGCTCGGCCGCCACGTAGCGGGCGATCTCGGCGGCCTCCAGCACCCGGAAGTGGACCCGGGTCAGATCACAGCTCGCCAGGGCCTCGCCATCGCGCACCAGGCTCACGGCCGTGTGGAACGCGACCACCTGCCCGGACATCGCGGCCAGCTGCGCATGCGCGCCCTCGACCGAGCCGGGCTTGCCCAGCGGGGCGCCGTTCAGTTCCGCCACCTGGTCCGAGCCGATCACCCACCGGCCCGGGTGCAGGCGGGCGACGGCCTCGGCCTTCGCGCGCGCCAGCCGCGCCGCCACGGCCCGTGGGGCTTCGGCGGGGCCGGGGGTCTCGTCCACCTCGGGGCGGGCGGTCTCCAGGGGCAGGCCGAGCCGCTCCAGCAGTTCACGGCGGTAGCGGGAAGTAGAGGCAAGCAGCAGCGGGGTCATGCGACAATACCGGGCACGGAAGGGCGGCAGTCTGGCCCTTCGGGGCGGGGATCGGCAACCTGACTGCGCAGGCATTTGACAGCGGCCCGGACGATCCTTAACATTCAGCGGCTTATGTCCGCAAACGTGCCCGAAATGCTGGATGCTTGGCGGATGGTCGCAGCACGCAGGTGCTTCGACGGCCAGGTGAATCTAGCGGAATTGACCCGCCTCCAGGGCCTTGTCGCCGATACCGAAGGAACGTGCACCTATGCACTGGAATTCGCGCACGACGACATCCTGCAGGTATCCTATGTTGAACTGTCCATCGACACCGCGCTGCCGCTGATCTGTCAGCGCAGCCTGCAGCGTTTCCTGTTGCCGGTTTCGATGGTGCAGCGGCTCGGCCTGATCCGCAGCGAAGAGGAAGAATCCTCGCTGCCGGAAGGCTGGGAACCGTGGCTGGTGCCGGAAGACGGCATGCTGCGACCGCTGGAACTGGTCGAGGACGAACTCGTCCTGGCCGTGCCCGTCGTGCCGCTGTCTCCCGATGGTGAGGCCGTGGACAAGGACTGGGCACCGACCGAAGAAGAAATCAGCAAGGCCAATCCGTTCGCGGCGTTGGCGGCACTGAAAAAACAATAGCAGCCGGATTGTCGTCGGCGGCTGCGGCGAAAGCGAAAACTGTGCTGGGCGCTGGCGTCCTGCGCGACGATACGACGAAGCAAAACGAACCGAGTTTGGAGCAATCCCATGGCTGTGCAGAAATCCCGTGTCACCCCGTCCCGCCGCGGTATGCGCCGTGCGCATGACGCCCTGAGCGCCAAGCAGCTGTCCACCGATCCGACCACCGGTGAAGTGCATCTGCGTCACCACATCACCGCTGACGGTTTCTACCGTGGCAAGAAGGTGATCACGACCAAGTCGAACTCGGCCGTCGAAGAAGATTGATTTGTGAAGGCCGCTGCCCGGTCGGGCAGCGGCCTTTACCCCATTCTTCCCGATCGTCACGTTTGGCGATCGAGCTACAGG
Organism: Stenotrophomonas sp. TWI809; assembly: GCF_039673205.1. Classification (NCBI taxonomy): domain Bacteria; kingdom Pseudomonadati; phylum Pseudomonadota; class Gammaproteobacteria; order Lysobacterales; family Lysobacteraceae; genus Stenotrophomonas; species Stenotrophomonas sp. TWI809. The sequence goes on from NZ_JBDJLE010000022.1 coordinate 18,885, forward strand.
ACATGCAATGAGCAAGCGGATCTACTCGAGGATCGCGGGCACCGGTAGTTATTTGCCCGAAAAAGTGTTGACCAACCAGGATCTGGAGAAAATGGTCGACACCAGCGATGAGTGGATTCAATCGCGCACTGGTATCCGCGAACGGCACATTGCGGCCGAAGGCGAAACCACCAGCGACCTCGGCTACCACGCCGCGGTACGTGCGCTTGAAGCGGCCGGTATCGACGCTTCGCAGCTCGACATGATCGTGGTGGGTACCACCACGCCTGACCTGATTTTCCCGTCCACCGCGTGCCTGATCCAGGCCAAGCTCGGTGCGAGCGGCTGCCCCGCCTTCGACGTCAACGCGGCCTGTTCGGGCTTCGTGTTCGCGTTGAGCGTGGCCGACAAATTCATTCGTTCCGGTGATGCACGCCATGTGCTGGTCATCGGTGCGGAAACGCTGACCCGTATCGTCGACTGGACCGAGCGCACCACCTGCGTGCTGTTCGGCGATGGCGCGGGCGCCGTCGTGCTCAAGGCCGACGAAGAGACCGGCATCCTCAGCACCCACCTGCATTCGGATGGCAGCAAGAAAGAGCTGCTGTGGAACCCGGTGGGCGTCTCGGCCGGCTTCGGCGAGGGCGAGAATGCCCGCGGCGCGATCCTGATGAAGGGCAACGACGTGTTCAAGTACGCCGTCAAGGCGCTGGACTCGGTCGTCGATGAAACCCTGGAAGCCAACGCGCTGACCAAGGACGACCTGGACTGGCTGATCCCGCACCAGGCCAACCTTCGCATCATCGAAGCCACCGCCAAGCGCCTGGAGATGTCCATGGACCAGGTGGTGGTGACGGTCGACAAGCATGGCAACACCTCCTCGGCCTCCGTGCCGATGGCGCTGGACCACGCGGTCCGCTCCGGCCGTGTCGAGCGCGGCCAGCTGCTGCTGCTGGAAGCCTTCGGCGGCGGCTTCACGTGGGGTTCTGCTCTGCTGCGCTATTGATAGTGTCAGTTACGACAACGTGACGCTGTCGTTACGGCCCCATTACGGGGCCGTATGCATTTCAGGAGAACTGCCATGGTTGAGCCCATCGTCATCGAGGGCCAACGCGCCTGGCTGAAGCAGTACGGCGAAGGCAGCCGGGTGGTCGCACTCGGGCTGCTCAATTTCATTGCCCGTCGCTTCCAGCTCGACGCCCTGCGCCCACCGCCGCACCGCGGTGGCGACGCCGCCCGCGAAACCGAGGCCCGCCGCCTGGCCGAACTGCAGGCGCAAGGTGTCAACGTCCCCAGTGTGATCGGCAGCGGTCATGCCGCCCTCGTGCTCGGCGACAACGGCTCCTCGTTCAATACCTGCCTGCGCGAAGCCGACGATGCCGGCCGTGACCGCCTTGTGTCCGCCGCGATGAATGCCATTGCCCAGGCGCACCGCAAGGGCGCGTACTTCGGCCAGCCGCTGCCGCGCAACCTCACCTGGGATGGCAAGGAGATCGGCTTCATCGATTTCGAGGAGGATCCCCTTGAGGTCATGGACCTCGCCCAGGCCCAGGCCCGCGACTGGCTGATGTTCGGTTACGGCGTGGCCAAGTACTACGAGGACCGTCCGCAACAGCTGCAGACCCTCATGGCCCAGGCCATGGACGGCGCCGAAGCCCCGGTCCTCGCCCATGCCCACGATGTCACCGGCCGCCTCCAGGGGCTGGCCCGCGCCAGCATGAAGATGGGCCGCTCCGCCCGGGCGCTGGCCCATTCCATCCTCATCGTGCACGGTGCCACCACCCTGGGCGTGCTGATACTGGCCGTGATCTGCATCGATTTCTTCAGTGACGGCGACCTCGACATCCTCCAGCTGTTCACCTGAAGAAAGACCCCACATACGCGGCAGTACAGACGAAGGGCGACGTTCCCCTTTATCATTCGCCGTTCGATTTTTGCAGGCGGATGATCGCGTGACCGATACCAATCTCGCATTCGTGTTCCCGGGCCAGGGCTCGCAGTCGCTGGGCATGCTGGCCGAACTGGCCGAGCTGCACCCGCAGATCCGCGAGGCCTTCACCGAAGCCTCCGACGGCGCCGGTGTCGACCTGTGGGCGCTGTCGCAGGGCGGTCCCGAGGAAATGCTCAACCGCACCGAATACACCCAGCCGGCCCTGCTGGCCGCCAGCATCGGCGTGTGGCGCGCCTGGAACGCCGTTGGCGGCGTCCAGCCGGCCGTCCTGGCCGGCCATAGCCTCGGCGAGTACACCGCCCTGGTGGCCGCCGGCGCGCTGACCCTGCGGGACGGTGCCCACCTGGTGCGCCTGCGTGGCCAGCTGATGCAGGAAGCCGCCCCGACCGGCGTGGGCGCCATGGCCGCCGTGCTCGGCGCCGAAGACGCGCTGGTCGTGGAGGTCTGCGAGCAGGCCGCCGGCAGCCAGGTCGTCGTGCCCGCCAATTACAACTCGCCCGGCCAGATCGTCATCGGTGGCGACGCTGCCGCCGTGGATCGTGCGCTGGCGCTGCTGGCCGAGAAGGGCGTCCGCAAGGCCGTCAAGCTGGCTGTCAGCGTGCCCTCGCACACTCCGCTGATGCGCGAAGCCGCCAACCGCCTGGCCGAAACCATGGCCGGCCTGGATTGGCGCGCCCCGGCCCTGCCGGTGGTGCAGAACGTGGATGCCCGTGTGCATGACGGCGTGGACGCCATCCGCCAGGCGCTGGTGCAGCAGCTGTACCTGCCCGTGCAGTGGACCGGCTGCGTGCAGGCGCTGGCCGCCCGTGGCGTCACCCGCGTGGCCGAATGCGGCCCGGGCAAGGTGCTGAGCGGATTGATCAAGCGCATCGACAAATCGCTGGACGCGCGCACACTGTCCACGCCCGCCGATTTCGAGACGGCCCGCGAGACCTGGGCCGCCTGATGTCTTCCGATCGCGTCCGTGCTGGAATGGCTTCGCGCCAGCCCGGCCGGACCGGTCCCGTTTGAGGAAATGAGATGAGCAAGCCCCTTCAGGGTGAAATCGCACTGGTCACCGGCGCCAGCCGGGGTATCGGTGCCGCGATCGCCGACGCACTGGCCGCGCAGGGCGCGACCGTCATCGGCACCGCCACCACCGACGCCGGTGCCGCCGCCATCGGTGAGCGCCTGGCCGCCGTGGGTGGTCACGGCCGCGCGCTGAACGTCACCGACGCCGCTGCGCTGGAGGCCGTGCTGGACGGTATCGCCAAGGAGTTCGGCGCCATCAGCATCCTGGTCAACAACGCCGGCATCACCCGCGACAACCTGTTGCTGCGGATGAAGGAAGAAGACTGGCAGGCGATCCTGGACACCAACCTGACCAGCGTCTTCCGCACCTCCAAGGCCGTCATGCGCGGCATGATGAAGGCGCGCAAGGGCCGCATCATCAACATCGCCTCGGTGATCGGCGTGACCGGCAATGCCGGCCAGGCCAACTACGCCGCGGCCAAGGCCGGCATCATTGCCTTCTCCAAGTCGCTGGCCAAGGAAATCGGCTCGCGCGGGATCACCGTCAATGTGGTCGCGCCGGGCTTCATCGATACCGACATGACCAAGGCCCTGCCGGAAGAGCAGCGCACCGGCCTGGTCAAGTCGATCGCCCTGGAGCGGCTCGGCGAGCCGTCCGATATCGCCAACGCGGTGGCGTTCCTGGCCGGTCCTTCGGCCAGCTACATCACCGGCGAAACCCTCCATGTGAACGGCGGCATGTACATGCCGTAAGCATGTGGCGCAAGGATTGCGCCGCAAGTGGTTGATCCGTTTGATGTTTTGCTGCAATGCAAGGTGTCGCTGGTTTCCACTACACTATCCCACGGTCATCCCTCACCGGATGGCGTCATTTTTGAACCACTACTCCATCTGGAGCGATATCCAATGAGCACCATCGAAGAACGCGTCAAGAAAATCGTCGTCGAACAGCTTGGCGTCAAGGAAGAGGAAGTCACCAACAGCGCATCGTTCGTCGATGACCTGGGCGCTGACTCGCTGGACACCGTTGAACTGGTGATGGCGCTGGAAGAAGAGTTCGAGTGCGAAATCCCGGACGAAGAAGCCGAAAAGATCAGCACCGTGCAGGCTGCGATCGACTACATCAACGCCCACGTCAAGGCTTGATGTCAGGCGGCTCGCGCGCGGCCGTGGCGATCGCTGCGACCGCGTGCGGCAAACCCATGGGGCCGCGCTTGCGGCCCTGTGCTTTTGAGCGTTTTACCGCGTGATACCCGCAACACCCGGGTCAGGAGAATCTGCAATGAAGCGTCGCGTCGTCGTTACCGGCATGGGCATGGTCTCGCCATTGGGCAATGATATGGCCAGCAGTTGGAAGGGCATCACCGAAGGCCGTTCCGGCATCGGTCCGCTGACCAACGTTTCGCAGTCCTACCTGGACCGTTTCACCACCAAGATCGCAGGTGAGGTCAGGGACTTCGACATCACCGCCGACAACGAACAGTTCGGCAAATTCCGGGTCACTGGCAAGGATGCCAAGAAGATGGACCCGTTCATTCATTACGGCCTCGGTGCCGCCTTCATGGCCTTGAACGATTCGGGCCTGGAGATCACCGACGGCAACGCCGAGCGCATCGGCGCCATCGTCGGGGCGGGCATCGGCGGCCTGCTGGGCATCGAAGAGCAGACCATCGATTTCCACGAAGGCAAGAAGATCTCGCCCTTCTACGTGCCCAAGACCATCATCAACATGCTTCCGGGCCAGTTGAGCATCATCACCGGCCTGAAGGGGCCGTCGTTCTCGGCGGTCTCCGCCTGCGCGACCTCGAACCACTCGATCGGCACCGCGATGCGCATGATCCAGTACGGCGATGCGGACGTGATGGTGGTCGGCGGTGCCGAGCGCGGCTCCTCGCCGACCGCCCTGGGCGGCTTCTGCGCGATGAAGGCGATGAGCACCCGCAACGATGCCCCGGCGGAAGCCTCGCGCCCGTGGGACAAGGAGCGCGACGGCTTCGTGCTCGGCGACGGTGCCGGCATCCTGATCCTGGAAGAGTACGAACACGCCAAGGCGCGTGGCGCGCGCATCTATGCCGAGCTTGCCGGTTTCGGCGCCAGCTCGGATGCGTACCACATGACCGCCCCGAGCGAGAACGGCGAAGGCGCGGCACGCTGCATGACCATGGCGTTGAAGGACGCCGGCGTGACCCCGGACCAGGTCGGTTACCTCAACGCGCACGGCACCTCCACGCCGCTGGGCGACCTGGGTGAAACCATGGCCATGAAGACCGCCTTCGGCGACCACGCCTACAAGATGATGGTCAGCTCCACCAAGTCGATGACCGGCCACCTGCTCGGCGCGGCCGGCGGCGTGGAAGCGATCTTCTCGGTGCTGGCGCTGCGCGACAACATCATTCCGCCGACCATCAACCTGCATGAAGCGGGCGAAGGCTGCGACCTGGATTACGTGCCCAACACCGCACGCGAGGCCAAGGTCGACGTGGTGATGTCCAACGGCTTCGGCTTCGGCGGCACCAACGGCACGCTGGTGTTCAAGCGCGTCTGACCGCACGTTCCGTGTATCCCCACCCGGGCCGCCATCATGGCGGCCTTGGTGTATCTGGCCCCCGCGCACGCTGCGCGCCCCCTCCGGTGTCCTGTCATGTTCCAGACGCTTCCGCTGCCCGCCACCACCGACCTGCTGGCCCTGCAGCGCCTGGCCCCGCAGCGCTACCCGCTGCTGATGGAATCCACCGCCTCGGGCACCGCACAGGGGCGCTGGGACCTGCTGCTGATGGGCAACGGTGAAGCGCTCTCACTGCAGGCCGACGGCGTGGTGCGCGATGCCGATGGCGTCGCCCATGAGGGCCGCTTCCTAGAGGTGCTGGACGCGCACTGGGCCGCGCTGCGGCTGCCGCGCGAAGCGACCACGCTGCCGTTCCGCGGTGGCTGGGCACTGATGCTGGATTACGAGCTGGCTGGCCAGATCGAAGACGTGCTGGCCTTGCCGGCGCGCGCCGATGGACTGCCGTCCGCGCTGGCGCTGCGCTGCCCGGCGGCGGTGCTGCACGACCGCGTGCTCGGCAAGTTCCATGCCGTCTGCGAGACCGGCCAGGCCGCGCTGCTGCAGACCCTGCAGGACGACCTCGCCGCGGCCGCCACGTTGGCGCCGCTTCCGACGTGGCAGCCACCGGTGGCGATCGGCGAGGACGCGCCGCAGCGCTTCACCGATGGCGTCGGCAAGGTGATCGATTACCTGCGCGCGGGTGACGTGTTCCAGGTGAACCTCTCGCGACGCTGGAATGCGCAGTTCGCCGAGGCGCTCTCGCCGCAGGCGCTGTACGCGCAGCTGCGCGTGGCCAACCCCGCCCCGTTCGCCGGGCTGTTCATGGCGCAGGGCAGGGCGGTGGTCAGCTCCTCGCCCGAGCGCCTGGTCTCGGTGCATGGCGATGACGTCCAGACCCGCCCGATCGCCGGCACCCGCCCGCGCTTCGCCGGCGATGACGATGCCGCGCGCATCCAGGAGCTGGTCGGCCACCCCAAGGAGCGCGCCGAGCACGTGATGCTGATCGATCTGGAGCGCAACGACCTCGGCCGCATCTGCGCACCGGGCAGCGTGGAGGTGGATGAGCTGATGACCGTGGAGAGCTACGCCCATGTGCACCACATCGTCAGCAACGTGCGTGGCCGCCTGCGCGAGGACGTGAGTCCGGGCCAGGTGATCGCCGCGACCTTCCCCGGCGGCACCATCACCGGCTGCCCCAAGGTGCGCTGCATGCAGATCATCGCCGAGCTGGAGCAGACCGCGCGTGGCGCCTACACCGGCGCGTTCGGCTGGCTGAACCGCGATGGCGACCTGGACCTGAACATCCTGATCCGGACCGCCGAAGTGGCCGCCGACACCGCCAGCTTCCGCACCGGCGCCGGGATCGTGGTCGATTCGGTGGCCGACAGGGAACTGGACGAAACCCGCGCCAAGGCCCGTGGCCTGCTGCGTGCGCTGGGCAGCGATGCCTGAGCCGTTTGGCGGTGTGCAGCACCCGCGCGGTATGCTGCGCGGCGAAGAAATGGATTCGAGGTGAGCATGGCGGGTGCGAAACGGGGATGTCTGGCCGTACTGGCCGTGTTGCTGGTGCTGGCCCTGCTGGTGGCGGCCGCAGGGGCATGGTTCTGGCATCGCCAGGGCGCCTTTGCCGATGCACCGGTCACCCCCAGCGCGGAGAGCGTGGTGATCGCCTCCGGTGATGGCTTCAGCACCGTGCTCGGCAAGCTGCGCCAGGCCGGCGTGGACGAAGGCAGCGACACCCAGTGGCAGCTGCTGGCACGCCAGCTCGATGCCGCTGGCAAACTCAAGGTGGGTGAATACGCGCTCGATCCGGCGCTGACCCCGCGCGAGCTGCTGACCCGCATGCGCCAGGGCCGTGTCCTGCAGCACCGCGTCACCATCGTGGAAGGCTGGAACATCCGCCAGCTGCGCGCTGCGCTCAAGCGCGCCGATCCGCTGGTGCACACCACCGATGCGCTGGACGATGCCGCGCTGATGAAGGCGCTTGGTTTCCCCGGCGAACACCCGGAAGGCCGCTTCCTGCCCGAGACCTACGTCTACCAGCGCGGCGACAGCGACATCGACGTGCTCAAGCGCGCGCATGCCGCGATGGAAAAGGAACTCACCGCCGCGTGGGACAGCCGCGTGGACGATCTGCCGCTGAACTCGCCGTATGAGCTGTTGATCCTCGCCTCGATCATCGAAAAGGAAACCGCACTGCCCAGCGAGCGTCCGCAGATCGCCGGGGTGTTCATGCGCCGCCTGAAGATCGGCATGCGCCTGCAGACCGACCCGACCGTGATCTACGGCATCGGCAGCAGCTACGACGGCAACATCCGCAAGCGCGACCTCACCACCGATACGCCGTACAACACATACACGCGCGCCGGCCTGACCCCGACCCCGATCGCCATGCCCGGGCGCGATGCGCTGCATGCCGCCGCGCAGCCAGCCAAGGGTGACGCGCTGTACTTCGTGGCCGTCGGTGATGGCAGTGGCGCGCACATCTTCTCGGCCAACTACACCGACCACAACGCTGCCGTTGCCCGCTACCTGCAGCAACTGCGCAGCAGACGTACCAACGAGGCCGCACCCCAATGAGTCCCGCGCTGCACCGGCACCCGCATTTCGTCAGCCTGGAAGGGGGCGAGGGCGCCGGCAAGACCACCGCCATCAACGCGATCCGCGAGGCCCTTCAGGCCCGTGGCCATGAGGTGGTGCTGACCCGCGAACCCGGCGGCACCGCCCTGGCCGAGCGCATCCGCGCGCTGGTGCTCAAGCCGGATGCGGAGATCGCCGCCGAGCCGCTCTCGGCCGAGGCCGAGCTGTTGCTGGTGTTCGCCGCCCGTGCCCAGCACGTGCGCCAGGTGATCGCCCCGGCGCTGCAACGCGGCGCCTACGTGTTGTGCGACCGCTTCACCGATTCCAGCTACGCCTACCAGGGCGGCGGCCGCGGCCTGGACCCGGCGTGGATCGCCGATCTGGAGCGCCGCGCCGTCGGCCTGCTGCCCGGCCTGACCCTGCTGCTGGATGTGGACGTAGCCGTCGGCCGTGCGCGCGCCAACGGCCGCGACATGTGGCCGGACCGGATCGAAAGCGAGCACGATGATTTCTTCCAGCGGGTGCGCGCGGTGTTCCGCCAGCGTGCCAGCGAAGACCCCGCACGTTACCGCCTGATCGACGCCAGCCAGGACCAGGCCGGCGTCGCCGGCGCGGTGGTGGCGGCCGTGGAGGCATGGTTGGCACAGGAGCCGGATCGTGGCTGAACCCTTTTCCCCCTGGCAGCAGCGCGCCTATGACCAGACCGTGGCCGCGCTCGATGCCGGTCGCCTCGGCCATGGCCTGCTGTTCTGCGGCCCGGCCGGCCTGGGCAAGCTTGGCGTCGCGCTGCGGCTGGCCGAGCACGTGCTGGGGCAGGGTGAGCCCGCCGCCAAGCGCAGCGCCCAGCTGCTGGCCGCCGGCACCCACCCGGACCTGCAGCGGATCTCGTTCATCCCCAACAAATCCGGCGACAAGCTGCGCACCGAGATCGTGATCGAGCAGATCCGCGAGGTCTCGCAGAAGCTCTCGCTGACCCCGCAGTACGGCGTGGCCCAGGTGGTGATCGTCGATCCCGCCGACGCCATCAACCGCGCCGCCTGCAACGCCCTGCTCAAGACCCTGGAAGAGCCGCAGCCCGGCCGCTACCTGTGGCTGATCAGCGCCGACCCCGCGCGCCTGCCGGCCACCATCCGCAGCCGCTGCCAGCGCCTGGAGTTCAAGTTGCCTCCGCGCGAGGAAGCGCTCGCCTGGCTGCAGACCCTGGGCCACAGCGATGCCAGCGCCCGCGAAGCCCTGGATGCCGCCCGCGGCCACCCCGGCCTGGCCGACCAGTGGCTGCGCGAAGACGGCCTGGCCCTGCGCCGCCAGGTCGCCACGGACCTGGAAGCCCTCGTTGCCGGCCGCGCCGGCGCGGTGGAGCTGGCCCAGCGCTGGACCGCCGACGACAACGCCGCCGTGCGCCTGCGCCACGCCGCCGATCTCGCCCTGGCCCAGGCCACCGGCGGTGGCTTGACCGATCCCGATCGATTGCACAAGCTGGCCGCCTGGTTCGATGCGGCCAACCGCACCCGCGACCTGCTGCGCACCACGGTGCGCGCCGATCTTGCGGTGGTGGAGCTGCTGCTGGCCTGGGGAAAGGTCAACGAACGGCACGCCAAGGGGAATAGAGCATGAGCGCCACCAACGCCCGACAGGGCATCCTGTCCCTTGCCGTCAAGGACAAGGCCGCGCTGTACAGCGCCTACATGCCGTTCGTGAAGAACGGCGGCATCTTCGTGCCCACGCCCAAACGCTACTTCCTCGGCGATGAGGTGTTCCTGCTGCTCACCCTGCCGGACTCCAGCGAGCGCCTGCCGGTAGCCGGCAAGGTGATCTGGGTAACCCCGGCCGGAGCGCAGGGCAACCGCGCGGCAGGCATCGGCGTACAGCTGGCCGACGGCGCAGAAGGGGAGACCGTCCGCCATCGGATCGAGACGCTGCTGGCTGGCATCCTGACCGCGGACAAGCCCACGCACACGATGTGAAGAAATTTCGGCGAAACCGTTGACGTCGAAATTTGCCGCCCTATAATGAGCGGCTCAGCAGCATCGGGCGGTTAGCTCAGCGGTAGAGCATTGCCTTCACACGGCAAGGGTCACAAGTTCGAACCTTGTACCGCCCACCATGATTCAGTCGAAAAAGCCTCCGGAAACGGGGGCTTTTTTGTTGGGTTGGGTTTGGGTGGTTCAAGGGCTGCGCAGCGCGACGTGGTCAATTCTCTGGACCAGGCGTCCCGATCTCCATCAAGCGCAGATCTGCCGGCGAAGGAGGCAGGCGATGGAACGAATTGCGCGAGCGGAACACCGATGTGCGATCCACGCTGCCGCACCTCGCGCTCGTTAATAGCCTCCACTAGAATCCGGAGGATTGCCAAGACGCGCCGGTCTCTGGCCCCGCTGGAGATTGTCCGTGAGCTACTGGCAGCTGGTTGAACCAGTCTGGGACACCGTGTCCATTTACGACGGTGCGGAGGTGTTTTTGCATCAATATAATGCCGCCCCGGAAGCATCACGCATTTTGTTCGCCGCGCACTGGTGCCAATCCGAGATCAACAATGGTGGTTTTGAGCAGTTCTTCTCGAACAGCACAGGGGTACTCGCCCCTGAAGGTGCTCGAGCCTTTCGTGCCCTCCACATGCCGCTTACCGCGGAGCTGATCGTCAAAGCGATGGCTGCCTTTGGTCCCCGGTATCCGAGAGAGCGAACCGAGCGCGACCTCGCGATGGACGAGATAGGGGCGAACAGCGATGACCAAGCAGGTCCTTTCCATCATTTGGACGAGGAGTTCTTTGTGCTGGTGGAAACCGAGAACGGAGGGTTCAGGAGTGCGGCGAACGCTTATGCCGTGTCGATGGCGCATTGAACCGCCGTTGCCCTCGGCAGCGCTGCTTCGGTCCGCTCGCGTCCGCTTTTCGGCGATAGCGAAGATCCCCTTCAGCGAGCTCTCCCTGCTATGAGTGCTATTCCACCGCGCCAGCGGCCAGGCTGTCCCAGATACGTCCGTCACGTTGCGCTTCAGTGGTGACGTTGATCACCGCCTGTTCGCCCAGACGATCACGCAACTGCTGCAGATACAGGCTGCGAGGTGTCACCACCTGGCCCACCGATTGCACGATCCCTGCAGGTTCCTCAGGCGGGAATTTCCCGGGTGCAATGGCGCCCACCTGTCCCACGCTCCAGTTCATCGCGAAGGGCGGCGCCTGGACGACGTAGATGTCGTGCTCGGTGTTCCAGAACATCTGCTGCGCGCCCGCCCACCCGTGCCCCGTTCCGCTGTACCGGCGGTTCTGTGCCCGCAGCATGTATCCCTTGGTGTTGTCATACAGCGTGCCGGTGGACCAGCGATGATGTGGACCACTGTCGTTGCTGTCACCTACGGCGAGGCAGTCCAGAAACACATTGGGACCGGGTACCCGTGCGCCGATGACGAAGGTATGCCTGCCGCCCTGGTTGTAGCAGCGCTGGATCAGATTGAAGGCGGCGTTGCCCTCGTAAAGGAACACATAGCGGCGGGCGCCTTGGGTGGCGCCATACCTGGGGTCGAGATAGGCAATGTCCTGCAGGGTATTGAACTGGGCGCCGTTGCGGGTCACGAAGCCATGCGACACATAACGCACGGTCACGTCGCGAACCCATGAGTCGTAGATTGCACCCAAGCGGAGTGCGGTAAAGGGGCCGGAATCGGCGGTGCCGTTGACCGTCCCGGTCTCGGGGTTACCCTCAAGGCGGAGGTCTTCGATGCCGACCTGCGAGATACGGATGGGATCCGTGCGATAGACGCTGCCGCCACCGAAGCGCGTCGCGATGGCATCCATGATCGGGGCATCCAGGCTGATCGTGTCGTGGTCTACGGCAGTGACGACGCGTTCGCTGTACACAGCGTAGTCGCTGGGCGTCCATCGGTATCGTGCGGTATCGATGCCCTCGGGGCCGACCCAGCGGGCATTGGGTTCCCTCGCGATCGACACCGTATCGCCCACGCGATAGCCGGCTGCGGACTGCACCGTGATCCGCATCGCCCCCACCGGCACGTAGTCCATGGTGATGGCGGTCCGGCGTGGGTCCAGAGCGGCGCGGGGAACCGCGGATTCGCTGCTGCCCACTTCAAGAATCCTGCCCTGCCGATCGCTGACTTCGGAGCGGATCACCGTGCCGTCGGCACCTCGACCTTCACCGCGCAACACCACGCCGCTGGCCCGGATGGTCAGCGTCTTGCTCAACCTATAACCGCCGCGCCGCAGCAGGACTACGCCGCGTAGGCCCCGGCTGTCCTGGACACGCACGGCGACCGCGTCGATGGCGGCCTGGATGCGGGGATAGTCGTCACCCTCCGCGTTTGGCTCAAGGACCTCAATAACAGGAATGCTGGAGCGGGTGGGCAGGCTGACACCGCCGCCCTGGTAGCCGGCGCGGGAGAAGTCCGGGACGATGTTGCGCGCGTGATCGCTACCGCGTTCGGAGTACAAGGCATAGCGCAGCAGGCCGTTGCTGCCCAGTGCTACCAAGGGGGCGTCTTCGGCATTGTTGATGGGGTGGATGAAGGCGCTGGTCTCGGAAGCAGGCCCGGCCGCTGATAAGGTAGAAAACGGACAGACCGGCAACGCCACGAGCGTCAGCGCTGCGACTCGGCGAAACGCCGGGAGGAAAGGCATGCGGGCGACGTCCTTCCATTGAGGAGTAGCTTGCAATGTTAGCAACTGCTTCCAACGATGCAGTCCGTGCTGAAGAGTCAGGCTGGTCTGCTTTTCCGGCCGATCGCGGACTTTTCGGACAACAGAAAGGCGCCAATCGCTGGCAGTGTCCGTTTCTGGCCGTCAGCGGCCCCCGCCTGCGGAGGCGGCCAGCTCCTCCGCCTGACCCTCGGGGAAGGATTCCTTGAGCAGGTCGAGCAACGCCGCCACCCTTGAGCTGAGCAGTCGTCGCGAAGGGTACAGCGCCCATATCTCGATCGGCGGGGCCTTCGCATGTCCCCACGACACCAATGCGCCCTCCCTGAGATCGTCGGCAACCAGCGAGAAGGGCAGCATCGCCGCGCCGGTGCCTGCACGAACGGCATCGCGCACCATGGTCAGTGCGCCCAGGCGCAGCACCGGATCCACCGCGATACGTATCTCGCCTCTCGGCGTCACCAGGTCCCAGCCGGTGGCATTGCTGGACGGACGGAACACCGCAGGCGCCGTCTCGCCCAGCGCGGGCAGGGGCAGGTCCGGGTGCGCCACCGCCACGAGGCGGTCCCGGATCAGCACCCGCCCCACCAGCCGTTCATCTGGATCCGGATTGACCCTTATCACCAGGTCATAGCCTTCTTCCACCATGTCCACGGCGCGGTCTTCGGTAGTGACATCGAGCCGCACCTGTGGATAGCGCTTCACGAATTCGGCTGCGATCTTGCCCAGCGCCATCTGCGAGAACAGCATCGGTGCGCTCACGCGCAGCCGCCCACGGGGCGTGTCGCCGCCTGAGGAAATGGACGTGGCCGCTTCGTCCAGTTCGGTGAGCAGCGTCTCGGTGCGCTCGAACAGCGCCCGACCCTCCTCGGTGAGCTTCAGCGTGTGCGAGCCACGCTCGAACAGCCGCACCCCCAGGCTGGCCTCCAGCTCAGCCACACGCCGCGAGAGCGTTGCCTTGGGGCGGTCCGCTGCGCGCGCGGCACGGCCAAACCCGCCGTGGCGCGCCACCAGGTTGAAGTCGGCCAAGGCCAGTAGGTCCATGTGTTCCACCAGCGAGACAGATGGTCCAAGTATATGGGCTATCGGCCCGCACGCGGATCAACAACCATGAGGCCTCACCACCCACCCGGAGTACCCCATGACCATTCTTGTTACCGGCGCCACTGGCACCATCGGCCGTCAGGTCGTCCAGCACCTCACCCAGCGCGGCGCAAGCGTTCGCGCACTGGTCCGCACCCCCGCCACTGCCAACCTGCCCGCCACCGTGGAACTGGTGCAGGGCGACATGCTGGATGTGGATGCCCTCCGCCAAGCTTTCGAGGGCGTCTCCACGCTGTTCCTGCTCAACGCCGTGGTCGCCGACGAATTCACCCAGGCACTTATCACCCTCAACGTCGCCCGCGAGGCGGGGGTGAAGCGCGTGGTGTACCTGTCGGTGATCCACAGCGACCGCTACGTCAACGTGCCGCACTTCGCCGGCAAGTTTGGCGTGGAGCGCATGATCGAGCAGATGGGCTTCAGCGCCACGATCCTGCGCCCGGCCTATTTCATCGATAACGACCTCACCATCAAGGACGTGGTGCAGGGCTACGGTGTGTACCCCATGCCGATTGGCAGCAAGGGGCTGGCGATGATCGACACCCGCGACATCGCCGAGATTGCCGCCATCGAACTGCTCAACCGCGAACAGGCGCCGGACAACAGCGCGCTGACCCGACTCAACCTGGTCGGCCCGGAAGCACTCACCGGAGAACAGGTGGCCGCCATCTGGAGCGGTGTGCTGAACCGCCCGATCGCCTACGGGGGCGATGACACGGCCGCCTTCGAGCAGAACCTGCGCCAGTTCATGCCGGCGTGGATGGCCTACGACATGCGACAGATGGCCGAGCGATTCATCAGCGACGGCATGCTGCCGGGCGCGGGTGACGTGGAGCGGTTGATGCAGTTGCTGGGTCGGCCGCTGCGTACGTACGCAGCGTTTGCGGCGGAGCATGCGTCAGCGGGATGAAGGCCGAGCCTGGGCAGCGGTTGAACAGCCAGCTGTTAGAGCCCTCAGCCTTCGCCATCTGGAACATCCACTTGGCAAGCAGACGCCGCTTGATCGCTTGGCGCGGCGCTGGGCTTGTGAACGTCCGCTTCTGGCCGGAAGCGGACATGGGAAGTTCGGTCCCCAGAGTGGTGAATCCATCCGATGCCACTCCGTGAAGTCCTAGGTGCTTGTCTCCTCTGCACGCGTCCTGGACCGTGACGTGCCAGGGCGCTTAATGCCTATCAGACGACCAAGTGGCGGGCCTTCAGCCCGCTCAGTGCCAACGCACTCAGCGCACGGGTCGGGGCGGCGCACGCGTCAGCGTGGATCGTCACCGGGTAGCCCACCGCCTCCGGCGAGAGGGCTGTGTGAGTGACGCAATGCTGGGTCATCATGCCGACCAGATCGATGGTGTCCACCTTGTGCTGCCGGAGCAGCTCGGCGAGATTGGTTCGCAGAAAGCTATCCGCCTCATGCTTGACCACCAAAGGGGAATTCCGCATCGCCGATTGAATGGACGGATGCAGATCGGCGCCGACGCTGCCGGTCTCGAAGAAGGGCGCGCCAGCGGGTGCCTGATGCTGTACGACCACGACCAGATCGTTGTTGCCGTGCGCGGTCTCGATCAGTACCAGCGCACTCTGGAGTGCTTCCTCCGCGCCTTCCAGCGGGAAGTGGC
The DNA here is from genome assembly GCF_039673205.1 of Stenotrophomonas sp. TWI809. Taxonomy (NCBI): domain Bacteria; kingdom Pseudomonadati; phylum Pseudomonadota; class Gammaproteobacteria; order Lysobacterales; family Lysobacteraceae; genus Stenotrophomonas; species Stenotrophomonas sp. TWI809. Next base: position 34,307 of record NZ_JBDJLE010000022.1, read on the forward strand.
CGCCAGCAAAGTAGTCATTCTGGATATCAATCACAATGAGCGCTTTCATACATCCTCCTTTAGAAGTCGATGACTTCGCCATCCTGCGGAATGACGACACTGCTTTCGATGCCCTTTTCGATGACGTAGTCCTGCAGGTCGTAGCGGCTGACGCTCATGTGATTGACCGCATCCATGTGTACAGCCACGATCCTGGCGTTGGGAGACATCTGGTGCACGCGCAGCGTATCTTCCTTGCCCATGATGATGCCGGTATTGAATCCATCGATCCGCGCATCGCCCGTGTTGAGAACCACCACGTCAGGCTTGAAAGTCTTCAACGTTTCGCGAACTTCGGCTTCCCAGACGGTGTCGCCGGCCACATACACCGTCTTCAGACCAGCCTGCTGGAAAACAAAGCCCATGGTTGCGCCGAGCAGCTTGCCCACCTCGGGGATGGCGTACATTTCCTCCGAGCCATGACGGGCGCCTGCCTTGCTGATCCTGACGCCGTTGAATACGGTGCCGGTGCCCAGGATTCGAACATCCTTGAAACCCTGCTTGCGGAGCAGGGCCGCATCCGCATTGTCCTGGACGAACATGGGCAGCGACTTGGGGATTTCTTTCTGGGCAGCATCATCCCAGTGGTCGAGGTGGGTGTGGCTGATCAGGACTGCGTCGACACCACGCAGCACGGACTCAACGGACTCCGGAAGCTCCACGAGCGGGTTGCGCAGGTGGCTACGGTAAGTGCCGGCAAAACCCGGGTAGGTTCCCTTGCGTGCAAGCATGGGATCGACCAGGAAGACCTGGCCGCCATACGTCACCTTGATGGTGGCATTGCGGATCTGCTGGATCGAGACCTTGGGGCTGACCTCGGCACTGAATGCGTGGAGTGGGGCACCCATGGCCAGCATCAGGCACAGTGCGACGGGAAGTGTCTTGCTCATTGAAGTTCCTTGAGGGCTCATGTGATGGGAAAAGTCTGGGCTTGGCGCCTTCCGTGAGATACTGGCCCAGATGTCAAATGACGATGGGATCGGGCCAAAATGACCATCCACTCAGAATCTGTGGGTACGACGGAGGTCGTCCTGCTGGCACAGCCGGGCGTCAGCGCGTTTCACCTGTCTGTCCCGCTGGCGATCTTCGGCATGTGTTTTGAGGGGCGAACGGAGTTCCGGGTACGGGTCGCCGTCGAGGGCAGCGGAGGGCCGACTTCGCACTGCTTGATGATCAGGGGTGACGGCGGACTGGAGCTCCTCGATAAGGCCGACGTCGTTGTGGTCGCAGGTTGGCCGGAGCTGGGGCAGGCGCCCTCCGAGGCGCTTCAGCACGGACTGCGCGCTGCCCATGAGCGCGGCGCCTACGTCGTTGGCCTCTGCTATGGTACCTACGCGCTGGCCTACTCAGGCCTTCTGGATGGAAAGCGCGCTGCGACCCATTGGGCAGGCGAATCGGACTTCCAGGGTAGATTTCCAAGCGTAAAGCTGGACGTGGACGCACTCTATGTAGACGAGGACAGGCTCGTCACTTCGGCCGGCACCGGCGCAGGACTGGACTGCTGCATCTACCTGGTGCGAAAGCTCTACGGAACGAAGGAGGCCAACCGCGTCGCGCGGGTGATGGTGTTGCCGCCGCACCGCGAGGGTGGGCAGGCCCAGTACATCGATCAACCCGTCCCAGACAACTCACGGGACGCCGCCCTCAGTAGTCTGATGGACGAGGTCCGGCGCAATCTCGGTGACGATCATTCCATCGACAGCCTAGCGTCAAAAGTGGCGATGAGCCGGAGAACATTCACCCGCAGGTTTGCAAAGGTCACCGGCATGACCGTTGGTGACTGGGTTCAGGCGGAACGACTTCGCCGCGCCATGGAGCTGCTTGAGAGTTCAGCGCTGCCGATCGATGTGGTGGCAGAGAAGGCCGGGTTTCAGAGCGCGGTTTCATTCCGTCAGAGTTTCAAGCGAGCAATGCACGTGAGTCCCTCGGACTGGAGAAAGACTTTCGGGCAGTGACGCGCTCAGATGAAGGAGCACTGGATTCGTCTCAGTTGACAGTGAACCGAGCTACGCCAGATCGAGCTCTTCCAGGCACCGGCACGCTTCCCTGATGCCCGCTGCTGGCCGGTAGCGGACATGCAACGAGATCCGTTCGTTTCATTCGTGGAGTCGCGGACTTTTGTCGCAAGCGATATCTTCAGCCCAAGGTTTGCCAGCCTCCTCTAGTAGCCACCGTGAGAACGTCTTCACAGGTCTGGGCGTCAAACCCATCGGTTCGGGCAGCACCAGGCAGAACGTCTTGGACACCGCCTCGCCTTGCGGCCATGGCGCCACCAGCCGACCTTGCTCCAGCTGTGTCTCCACGTAGAGACGTGGCACCAAGGCGACTCCGAGGCCTGCAAGCGCTGCTTCAATCAGCATCGCATGAAGGTCGTAGCGTGCACCCACCGCTGGGTTGGTGAGGGTTATCCCTGAGTCCTTGGCGTAGCGCTGCCAAGCATCGGGGCTCTGTCGTCGGTGTAGCCGCGGCAGTTGGTCCAGTAAGACGCGAGCCTCTGCGCCCTTGATGAGCGCGGGATGGCACACCGGCACCAGCACTTCCTGCAGTAGCGGGTAGGTCCGCATCCCCGCCCAGGCCGGATGCTCAAAGTGGACGGCAGCGTCGAATCCACTGCCGGCCAGCACGAACGGCTCGGTGCGCTCGGAAAGGTGCACGGTGATGTTCGGATGCGCGCGGCTAAACGCGGGCAGGCGAGGGATGAGCCATCGCATCGCGAAGGTGGGCGTTACGGCAATGTCCAAGCTTGCCGCGTTGTCAGGCTGGCCCATCAGGTATTGGCTGTCCCGGTCCAAGCGGTCCAGCGACTCGCGGACCTGGGCGGCGTATCGCTGCCCATTGGGCAGGAGGCGGACGCGATTGCCGACCCGCTCAAATAGGGGGACCCCCAGGAAGGATTCCAGCCTGCCGATCTGGCGGCTGATGGCCCCCTCGGTGAGGGAAAGCTCTTCCGCTGCCCGCGCAAAGCTGCCGTGGCGGGCGGCGGCCTCGAAGGCGGTCAGGGCGGTGCTGCTGGGAATCTTCCTGCGCATGGGGATTCAGCGTGATCTTTTGTCACTGAAGCATACCGAAACATCGGTTTGATGCGAGCTAATGCAGGCCTAGCATGAGGGGACATCAACAAGGGGCGCGCACAAGCCGGCCCAGGAGTGTTCCCATGATCTACACCGTCGAATGCAGCTATTCCGACTCCGCCAGCGAGGAGGAATGGAACGATTTCTACAGCCTGCACAAACTGCCTGCGCTCATTTCCGTGCGGGGGTTCCACACCTCGCAGCGCTTCAGGGCATGTGGTTCAGGGTGCCCGACCTACCTTGCCCTTCACTCGATAGACGGCCTGGAGGTCCTGCAGGGGGACGAGTATGCCCGGAAGGGAGGGGGCAACTTCGCGCGCTGGCAGCAGCACATCACCGACTGGCATCGCAACCTATACAGTGGCTTGGATCGGGCCTCCGCCGTCGAACAGGGCGATTACCTGCTGGTGAGTCGCGTCGGCCCTGAGCCGCTCATTGAGATGGGGACTGCATTCGAGGCCTTGCATGCGGTTGCGCTCGATCGCGCGCCCGCAGCACTCTGGCTTGCGCGCGTTCCGGCCGGGCAAGTCCCGGTCTTGGAATCCCTTCCTGACGGTGTGCACGCGTATACGCCCATGACCGCGCAACTCAAGAGCGTGGCGGTTGAAGGCCAACAAGGATCGGAGCAGCGCTCACATGCCTAGGCTCTCGATCTCCTTCACCGCGGAGCGGATGCCGGCGGACGACAGTCTGGCCGCGCTCACTGAGCGATGCGCGGTGCTGTGTACGGACATGCTGGGTGCTGCGTTGGACAACGTCCACATCCTTTACCTGGCTGCGCGTCAGGGGCGGGGCCATCCGGCATCTGCGGAACTGGCCTACCGACTGGGTCCGGAGAGGACGCCCGAGCTCATGGACGAATTCATGCGGCAGCTCGATCTGGCCATCCAAGACCATGCTGGGCTGACGGCGCGCATCCGATGCTTTGGCTACGGCAATGATTCCCTCCACGCGCGAAACTGACGAGCGGCATGAACGCATCCATCATTGAACGGGCTCTGCCCACCCTCCAGATCGGTGACTTCCTGATCCAAGCGATCAGCGATGGCCATCTGACCACCAGTCTGGATCTGCTCTCCCACATCGATCCGGCCGAGGCCGCGCAGCTACAGCTGAAGGCCGGGGTCAGCGACCCGTCCTCGATCCATATCAACACCTACCTGGTGCGGGGGAAGGGCCGCACGATCCTCATCGACGCCGGTGCCGGGGGGATCAAGGGCTGGGGAGGGGAATTGAGGGGCAATCTATTGCGAGCCGGTGTGCAGCCCACGGATGTGGATACGATCTTGCTCACGCATGCGCATCCTGATCATGTTGGCGGTCTACTCGATGCTCAAGGTCACCCCGTCTTCCCCAATGCGGAGCTGCTCATACACCCACGCGAGCTGTCCTTCTGGGAGGACGACGGCAACCTTGCCCGCAGCAATGATCGTGCCCGGGGCAACTTCCTGCTCGCACGGCAGGTGTTCGCCGGCTATCGCCGCAACTTGCGCTTGTTGGCCGAGGGCGATGTACTGCCCGGTATCAGTATGGTTCCGCTGTCAGGCCATACGCCAGGGCACACCGGATATCTGGTGGAATCGGAGGACCGCAGTGCGTTGATCTGGGGTGACATCGTGCATTTTCCCCACATCCAAATTGCCCGGCCCGACGTATCCATCGCATTCGACCAGGATCCGCAGCGGGCTGCGGCGGCCCGTTCAGCGCTTTTGGATATGGTCAGTGCAGATCAGTTGATGGCGGCCGGCATGCACTTGGGTGAGCTGGGGTTTGTTCGCATTCAGCGCATCGGAAGAGGTTATTCCTTCACATACGCCGGATGAAGAAGGACTGGTTGTTGTAAAGGCTGCGTCCGCTCCTGGCCGAAATCCGACATCGGTGCTGCAGCGGTCTTCTCGAAGCGCTTATATCGACCCAAGTTCCCCGCGCACGTCCTCAACAAACGCCCGCCCCACCGGCACCTCAGCCCCATCATTCAACACTAGCCAATACCGGCTCCCCGAAGCCGCATGCAACGTCCGCACATGCGTCAAATTGACCAGATACGACCGATGGCAGCGCACAAAGTCCGGCGGTAGCACGGCAGTAAGAGTCGCCAGCGATTTGTCATGCAGCTCACTCCGGCCATCGCGCCTCCGCACCTCGCTGTAGTCCCCATCAGCACGAATCCAAAGCACGTCCGCCAGCTCCACCATCGCCGTCCCCTGCGCATGCCAGATGCCCAGGTAACGCGCCGCCCCGGACCGATACCGCCCAACATCCAGCAACCGCTCCAGCGCCTGCCGCAACCGCTCGCGCGAGAACGGCTTCGGCACGAAATCCAGCACCCCATGCTCAAACGCCTGCAGCGCCCGCTCCCGATGCGCGGAGACCACCACGCAGTGGTATCGGCCAGCCACCACGCGCTTCAGCAGGTCGAAGCCATCCTCTCCACCCAGATTCAAATCCAGCAGCAGGCCGTCATACACGCTGCGCTGCAGCCGGTCACCGGCGGCGTCAAGGTCGGCCACGGCATCGAATCGCGCGCGGCTGCCAGCCAGTTCGGTGCACATCCGCAGCAGCCGCTGGCGGACCAGCAGTTCGTCCTCGACGATCAGGATGCGCATGTCAGCTCCATGCGGCCGTACCAGTCGTTGCCATCGGGGCCTTGTTCAAAGCGCCAGTTCTCGGGGCAGGTGGCGGCCAGGCTTGCCTCGATGTAGCGGGTGCCCGTGCCTTGCCCGCGATGCGGGGCAGTGCCGCGTGCGCTGCGCAGCTCCAGCATCCAACGGTCGCCGTCGCGTTGGATACGCAGGCGGAAGGGATGCTCGGCACATGCGACGGCTCCTGCATGAGTCAGCGCATTCTCGACCTGCGCATGCAGCACGCCGGGCGGCAGCCATAGGCCCGTGTGCTCGCCGTCGAGCTCGAAGCCGATGTGGCGATCCAGCGCGAGCCCGACGATGTCCAGGTGGTTGCGGCACAGCGCCAGCTCTTCGTCCAGCGGCACGCTGGGGCGGGTGCTGCTCTCGCGCAGGCGGTCGAACTGCTCGGCCAGCGATTCGACCAGGCGGCTGGCGCGCATCGGTGCCTGTTCGATCAGTTCCTGCAGGCCGGTGAGGGTGTTCATCAGCCAATGCGGCTGGATGCCCCGTTGCAACAGCTGCAGCGAGAGGCGGGCACGCTCTTCGCGCAGCTGCGCGTTGTGGTGGTCCAACGTACGCAGTTGGGCGGCGTGGCGGATCAGCAGGAAGCCCATCAGCACGGCCAGGAACAGGAAGTAGGGGCCGTCGAGGAAGATGCCGCCGGCCAGCGGCACGGCGAATGCACCGGCCACCACCAGGGTCAGGATCGGCCAGCGCTCGTCGGGCTCGCCACGGGCGCGCAGCAGCACGTAGGCGGAGGTCAGCAGGCTGAGCAGCAGGAGTGCGGCACCGCGGCCGTCGAAGCTGGGCACGAATGCGGCCAGCGCCAGCAGTGTGGCGAGATAGGCGACGCGGGCTGTCTTCGGCACCGCGACGCCGAAACGACGCGCCAGGTAAGCCGGCAGCAGGATCGCCGCGGCGAGGTGCAGCAGAAGCAGCATGAGCAGTCGCGGGCCGTGCCACGGATAGCCATAGCCGACCAGCGGCCGCCATGCTTCGACGACGGGCAACGCAAGGCCGACGACCCCCAATGCGAGCAGCAGGCGCGCACCCGGTACCCGTGGACGGCCGCGCTGTGCAGCGAGGAAGTAGAGGCAGGCCGCACCCAGCGCCCCCGTGGCAAGCGCGGCGATCAACCACGGTCCAAGGTTGAGGCTGTAGATCGAGGCAGCCGGCCCGACCGCAACGAAGGCATCCGCGCCCCGCAGTTTGAACCACTGATGATGGCTGGAGGCGAGCAGCACCACCGTATCGGTGCCACTGGAGGAAGAGGGCGGCAGCACACGGATGATGTCCACCTGTCCCGGCTGCTCTTCGTCCGCGTTGCGGCCGACGGTGCCATTGGCGGCCAAGGGCTGGCCGTTCCAGAAGGGCTGGCTGGCGGCGCGTACCGAGATGCGCAGGGCACGGTCGGCCGCGCCGTGTGCTGGCTGCGCAGGCAAGCGCCAGCGCAGCCAGTAAGGGCCGCGCCACTTCACCAGTTCGCGTTGGTCGGCCGCTTGCCATTGCAGTGCCGTCGGTGGTGCGGTGGGCAGTGCGCCGTCGGCATCCAACGTGGCGGGTGCCATCTCCTGTGGCTCGTAGTAGTGCACGCCCGGTGGGGGCGCGACCAACAGCAGCCACGCGGCGACCGCGATGAGCAGGACGACGAGGGCGGTCAGGGTGCGTGGGATCTGCATGCGTCCATCGTATCGGTTGCACGGAGTCACTGGACCCCCGCCTGGAGCTGTTCGGCGGACGGGCCGTCCTCGGCTGCCGTGGGGAAGGTGATGCTGACGGCGTGGTGCATGCGCCGTCACTCGGTGCTCGATTCCCTTACCTCCCATCCGGAGTCCGTCATGTCCAACGTCCCGATGTCCCTGTTCCGTTCTCCTGCTCCCGGCCTGTGCCTGCCGGTCACGCGGTGGGCAGCGCTCTGCCTGACCCTGGTCGGCGCGTCACCTGTGCTGGCACGTGATGCGGCGGCGCCGCTGGTGTTCGCCCCCTATGCGTTCGAGACGCAGAAGCACGGCACCATCGCCGCCGAGGCGGGCTACCTGGAGGTGCCGCGCCGGCATGCCGACCCCAACGGCCCGCGCATGCGCCTGCGGGTGGTGCGCCTGCCGGCAACGGGTGGCGATGGCAATGCGTCGCCCGTGGTGTACCTGGCCGGTGGTCCGGGGGGCTCGGGGATCGGGACCGGGCGCGGACCGCGCTGGCCGGTGTTCGATCAGGTCCGGCGCGAAACCGACGTGCTGCTGCTCGATCAGCGCGGGGCGGGTGAGTCGGAGCCGCCGCCGTCGTGCCCGCATGAGCACACGTTCGACGATGCAAAGCCGCTGCAGCACGATGCGGCGCTCGCCGCGCTGCGTGACGTTGCCGCCCGCTGCGTGGCGTACTGGCGGGAGACGGGCGTGGACCTGGGGGCCTACACCACCGCGGAAAGTGCCGGCGATCTGGAGGACCTGCGGCGTGCGTTGAAGGTGCCGAAGATCAGCCTGTGGGGCATGAGCTATGGCACGCATCTGGCGCTGGCCACGGTGCGCCTGCACGGCGCCGGTCTGGACCGCGTGGTGCTGATGGGGACGGAAGGACCTGATGACACCTTGAAGCTGCCGCTGTCGGCCGATGCGCTGCTGGCGGAGCTGGGCGTGTTGGCCAAAGGAGCGGGCTTCGATGATCTGACCGGCTCGGCCACGCGCGTGCTGGCCGCCCTGCGCGAGCAGCCGCGCCAAGGCCACAGTGTCATGCATGGCGGCAAGCCCGTGATGATCGGCGCGTACGACGCGCAGCTGGCGATCAGTGCCTGTCTCGGGCGCCGCATGACCCAGCAGTGGCTGCCGCTGATCCTGCGCGATGCCGAGAACGGCGACTACGATCTGCTGGCGGCAATGGTCCTGCTGCTGCGCAGTGAGTACGGCAGCTACGGCGCGATGTCGCTGGCGATGGATGTGGCCTCTGGCCAGACTCCGCAGCGCCGCGCACTGGCCGAGGCGCAGGCACGCGAGAGCCTGTTCGGCGATGCGCTGAACTTCCCCTTCCCGGCACTGGGGGATGGCCTGGGGCTGGTCGATCTTGGCGATGCTTTCCGCGGGCCACTGCGCAGCAACGTGCCGGTGCTGTTCATCAGTGGCACGCTGGATGGGCGCACGCCGCCGGCCAACGCCGAGGCGCTGCGGCCGGGCTTCAGCGACAGCCGCACATTGCGGGTGCGCGGGGCCAGCCACGACAACGAACTGTGGCTCGGGAATCCCGCCATCGCCGCGGGCATCACGGACTTCCTGGCAGGTCGGCCGGTGGGTGATGCGGAGCTGGACGTGGGGGCGCCGGTGTTTGCGCGTAGCAAGAGCGATCTGGTCGATCCGCGGGGGCGCTGAGGGCTGCCGGAAGTGCGACTGTGTGCAGGCGCTGTGGACCGACCGAGGTGTATGGTTTCGGCTGGCCCGGCGCTTGCGCCAACACAGGAGGACGCGATGACCGATCCAACGGTGACTTCCGTGCACGGCACGCCCGATGATTATGGCGACACGCTGTACCGGGTGTATGTCGAAGTCGGGGAATCGGAGGACATCGCCCGCGATGCGATCACCACGTTCCTCGTTCAACGCGCCAGCGACAATCCTGCCTTCCACTTCGACGCCTCGCTCCTGCACGCCCGTCCGCACGGCTATGAAGTGGACCTGCCGATGCAGCTGATTCCCGAGGTGGTGCGTGCGCTGGCCGAGCGGAATATCGCAGTGTACCAGGTGGTCAGGCTCGGCGGGGTATAGGGGCGCCGCCGGGCGCCACGGGACGTCGCTTCCTTGCTTGCCTTGGCGCTATCCTTCCGCCAGCGCCAGCCGCACCCTGCGTGCTGGCCGGATCGATACTCTCAACCTGGATAAGGCAGCAATGGCAGATCCTTACAACAGCGGTGGCCGCGCAGGCCCGGCAACCCGGCTCGACGATTCCATGGTGACCACGGCGATGGAGCTGCCCGGCTTCCGCGTGGTGCGCAGCCTGGGCGTGGTGCGTGGCATCACCGTGCGTTCGCGTTCCATCGTGGGCAACTTCCTCGGCGGGCTGCAGACCATCTTCGGCGGCAACATCACCATCTACACGCAGCTGTGCGAGCAGGCGCGCGAAGAGACCTACCGGGACATGTCCAACCATGCGCGGCTGCTGGGCGCCAACGCGATCATCGCGATGCGCTATGACGCCACCGACGTGATGACCGGCCTGACCGAAGTGCTGTGCTACGGCACGGCGGTGATCGTCGAGCCCACGCACCGCTAAGCATCTCGTGTGCGATACGCCCTGCGTATCGCAGCAAGCTGTCATCGGTATTGGCATCCGCGCTGTCCAGGGCGGATGCTGTCCGCATGACGATCAACGACACACTTTCTTTCGCCGGGCAGGTCGCCCTGGTCACCGGCGCCGCAGGCGGCCTCGGCTTCGCCTACAGCCGGTTGCTGGCCCAGCGCGGCGCGCATGTGGTGATGCAGGACGTGGGCGCTACGCTGGACGGTACCGGCCGTGATCCGCAGCGGATCGATCACGCTGTTGCGCGTCTGCGTGCAGAGGGGCTCTCTGTCGAGGCCAGCCACCAGGACATCCAGTCCCGCTCCGCGGCCGCCGCACGGGTCGCCGATATTCTGCAGCGGCATGGCCGCCTGGACGTGATCCTGCACAACGCGGGCTGGGTCGAGTACCAGCGGATCGATGCGGTGGACGAGGATCGTTTCGACCACATGATGGCGGTCGCGGCCAAGGCGCCGTTGTGGCTCGCCCAGGCCGCGTGGCCGGCGATGCAGGCGCAGGGGCATGGCCGCATCGTGCTGACCACCTCCGACCGCGCGCTGTACCCGCAGTACGTGCAGCACGGGCTGGCGGCCTACGCGGCGGCGAAGTCGGCCGCGGTCGGCATCGTCAATGTGCTGGCTGCCGAAGGCGCCGCGCATGGGATCGTGGTCAACGCGGTTTCACCCGTGGCCAAGACCCGCATGTGGGGCGTGGAAGGCGAGCCGGATGAGCTGCACCCGGAGGCCGTGGCGCCGGGCGTCGTGTTCCTGGCCTCGCGCGCCTGCATCGAGGGTGGCTGGATTCTGCGCGCCAGCAACGGCCAGTTCCATGCCACGCGGCTGAGCGAGGCCGAGGGCGTGCGCTATCCGCGCGATCTGCGGGCCGTAGTGGCCGGTAACATCGAGGCGGTCGCCAGGCAGTGGCCGCAGATCGCCAAGTCGGCAGTCGAACCACGCTGACACCCGCTCACGTCCTGACGTCCTGCGCTTGCCGGATTTCCCGACACGGCCCGCGGGTGGCAGCCGTCGAGCGTCAGCGCGTCAGCACGGCCTCCAGCGCGGCGATGGCCTCACGTGCCACCGCATGTGGATCGCGGGCCTTCAGCGCATCGTTGAACACCTCCAGCCCGATCGGCCCGCCGTAACCCATCGCGGCCAGCGCATCGATCAGCGTCTCCAGCGGCCAGAGGCCATCGCCCGGCAGGCAGCGGTGATGCCGCGCCTGCGTGGTGACCTGGCCGGGCAACGGCTGGGTCAGCACATCCGACAGCTGCACCAGCGCGATGCGCTCCACCGGCACGTCGTGCAGATCGTCGGCGGTGCGCCCGGCGGCGAACAGGTGGAAGGCATCGACCACGATGTCCAGGTTCGGCGCGCCGACCTGCTCGATCTGCTGCCACGCCGAGGGCAGGGTGGAATGCAGGCGGCTCCAGGCCATGCCTTCGTAGGCGATGCGCAGGCCACGTTCGGCGGCACGCGCGCACAGCCAGCGCAGGTCGTCGGTGACGCGGTCGGGCACGTAGTTGGTCGCGGTGCAGGCGGGCACCAGCACCGTGCCTGCGCCCATGTCGTGCGCCAGCGCAAGCAAGGACAGTGCCTCTGCACGCTTGCCCTCGCGGGTGGCCGCCGAAGCGCCATCAAAATCCAGCAGCACCTGCACGTCGGTGAGCTGCAGGCCGGTGCGCGTCAGGGTTGCACGCACCTCGGCGACGGATGAGGACTCGACATCCTCACGCCACAGCTCGACCTGTGCGAATCCTGCCGCGGCGGCGGCACCGAGTTTTCCGGCTGTGTCGCCGCCAAGCAGGATGGTGTTGAGGAAGCGCGGGCCGGGCAATGAGGACATCGAGGGGTACACCTTGCAGCGAATCAAGCGTCGCCGCCGATGCTAGTGGCTACCGCATCGCCGCGATGTGCAGGCGGCCGGGTGTCAGCGAAGCCCCTCCGCCGCGCAGCGGATGCTCAGCCATGCGCCGCCGCCCGGCGCATCCCCGGCGCGGACCCGGAACCCATGGAGGCCGGCGATGGCGGCCACGATCGAAAGCCCCAGCCCGAAGCCCTCGGTCGTCTCGCCGCCGCTACCGCCGCGGAAGAAGCGCTGGTAGATCAGGCTGCGATCCTGCGGCGGAATGCCGGGGCCGTTGTCGATCACATCGATGCGCGGTGCGCCGTGGTCATCCACCGCGCGAAGCACGATCCGGCCCTGCGCCGGGGTGAAGTGCAACGCGTTGGAGAGCAGGTTGGCCAGCGCCTCGAACAGCAGTTCGCGGTCGCCCCACAGCGTGCCTACCTGCGGGGTGATCTCCAGCAGCAGCTGCTGGTCCTTCTCCTCGGCCAGTGGCAGGTAGAACGCGTGCAGTTCCTGCAGCAGCTCGCCCGCATCCAGTTCGACGAAGGCCGAGCGGCGCTGGTGGCTTTCCAGTTCGGAGACGCGCAGCAGCGCCCCGAAGCGCGCCATCAGCCGGTCGGTTTCGGTCAGCGCCTTGTCCAGCTGCGCGGCACGCGGGTCATCTTCTTCCAGCCCGACACGGGTGCGGTAGAGATGCGCGCGCAGGCGGGTGAGCGGGGTCCGCAGATCATGCGCGATGCTGTCGCACACGCCCTTGACCTCGGTCATCAGCTGCTCGATGCGTTCGAGCATGGCATTGACGATGCTCGAGAGACGGTCGATCTCATCCGGGTGGCCGGACACGGGCAGACGCTGGCCGAGATCGCCGGCGATGATGCGGTTGGTCGCGGCCTCGATCTGCTGGATCCGTTTGAGCGGGCGCCGGCGCAGGATGTGCCAGCCGGCCAGGCCGGGAAGGACGGTCAACGAGACGCCCCACAGCAGCGCATCGAGAATGATGCTGTTGACCGCGGAGAGCTTGCCGCTCTGGCGAACGAACACCAGCAGCCGGCCATCCTGCGTTTCCACGCCGAGCGCGCGCCCGGGCGCCTTGATCGGCCCACTACGCAGGGACCAGCGTTCCACCGCCTGCGCGTGCCCGTCGATGCTGAGGCCATCGGGAATCGCCAGGAGTGGGCCGGACAGTGGCTGCCCGCTGCGGCTGAAGATGCCGTAGGCATACGCCCCGTGCAGGTCATAGCGCAGGCTGTCGCGCAGCGCATCGTCCAGCGCCGGGCCCTCGAACTTCTCGAACAGGTGCGCGCGCTGCTGCAGGCCGGACTCGGCGAGGTCGTTGAGGTAGTCCGAGACGCGCCAGTACATCACCCCCAGCAGTACGCTGGACCAGGCCACGAACAGCACGCAGTACAGCCCAAGCAGCCGGCTGCTGGAGGAACGCCAGTGATCAGACATGGTCGTCCAGGACATAGCCGGTGCCACGCACGGTGCGGATCGGCTGGGCACGCCCGGGCTGGTCGATGCGCTTGCGCAGGCGCCCGATGTGGACGTCGATCAGGTTGGTGCCGGGATCGAAGTGGTAGCCCCATACCTCCTGGAACAACATGGTGCGGGTGACCACCTGGCCGACGTTGCGTACGAGGAATTCCAGCAGTTTGAACTCGGTCGGCAGCAGGGTGATCTCCTCGCCGGCGCGGCGGGCGGTGCGGGTCATCAGGTCCAGCTCCAGGTCACCGGCGCGCAACTGGTTCTCCGCCACGGCTGGCTGCCCGTGGCGACGGATCAACACCTCCACGCGGGCCGCCATTTCGTCCGAGGCGAAGGGTTTGGTCAGGTAGTCGTCGCCGCCGGCGCGCAGGCCCCGGACCCGCTCATCTACATCGGAAAGGGCGCTGATCATCAGCACCGGGGTGGTGATGCCCTGGCGCCGCAGGGCCGTGACCAGGGCCAGGCCATCCATGCCCGGCAGCATGCGGTCCAGGGTGATCACGGCGTAGTCGCCGCGGCAGGCCATGGCCAGGCCGTCCTCGCCATTGCCCACCCGGTCCACCTCGAAGCCGTGGCTGCGCAGTTCCGTGGCGATCTCCTCGGCGGTGACGAGGTCGTCCTCGATGGTGAGTACGCGCGGCATGGGCCACTTTGACGATTGGGACCGGTGCATCGTCGCAACCCCCCGGAGGGACTGCAAATGAAAAATGTTTCATGCGGTTTTCGCCGGATCCTCGCCCCGCTTCTCCTATATTCGCCCCGAGCAGTGGCCCTGCCGCCCGGGGCCATGTGCCCCGTTCACGCCTGGAATACCGTCCCCCATGACCGATCCGCTCCCGTCCTCCCCGGCCCCCGGCCTGTTGTCCGGCCCTTGGCGCCTGCCGCTGCTGGGGCTGGCCGTGGCGTTGGGGCTGGCCGCCTGCAGCAAGGAAGCGCCCAAGGCAAAGGGACCGGCGCCGGAGGTGACGGTGCTGACCCTGCAGGCGCAATCGCTGGCGCTGGCCCAGGAATTGCCCGGACGCACGGTGGCCTCTCAGGAATCGGATGTACGCCCGCAGGTGTCCGGGGTATTGCAGGCGCGGTTGTTCGAGCAGGGCGAGATGGTGAAGGCCGGACAGCCGCTGTTCCAGATCGAACCGGCGCTGTACCAGGCCTCGGTGAACGAAGCGCAGGCCAACCTGCGCACGGCCGAGGCCAGTGCGGTGGCGGCGGGGTTGCGTGCGAAGCGCATGCAGCAGCTCGGTGTCGGTCAACTGGCGGCGCAGCAGGACGTGGATGATGCGGTGGCCACCCACCAGCAGGCCGAGGCGGCGGTGCAGGCGGCGCAGGCGGTGCGCGATACCGCACGCACCAACCTGGGCTTTGCGCGGGTGACCGCGCCGATCAGCGGGCGGATCGGCCGCGCGCTGTTCACCCCGGGCGCGCTGGTGACCAACGGCCAGGCCGAGCCGCTGGCGCGCATCCAGCAGGTGGATCCGATGAACGTGGATATCACCCAGTCCAGCAACGAGTATCTCGCGCTGCGCCGCGCGATCGCCGACGGCGGCGTGGAGGCGACCACCGCGCCGGTGCAGCTCAAGCTCTCCGATGGCACCGACTACGCCCTGACCGGCACGCTGGAATTCGCCGACATCGATGTGGACCAGGAAACCGGCAGCATCACCCTGCGGGCACAGTTTCCGAATCCACAGGGCCAGCTGCTGCCCGGCATGTACGTGCGCGCCCAGGTCGGCCAGGGTACGCAGCAGCAGGCGCTGCTGGTGCCGCAGGCCGCCGTGGACCGCAGCCCGAAGGGCGAGGCGCTGGCGTGGGTGGTGGGCGCGGACGGACGCGTGCATCAACGCACCTTCGGGACGGCGCGCGCGGTGGGTGACCAGTGGCTGGTGCTCGAGGGTCTGCGGGCCGGTGAGCAGGTCGTGCTCAGTGGCCGCCAGGGGCTGAGCGAAGGCGCCACGGTACGGATCAAGCCCGCGGGCGAAGCCGCACCGGCCACGGTGCCCGCCGCCGCGCCGGCCGGCGAGGGCTGAGCCGCCGATGCTGCCGCGCTTCTTCATCCACCGCCCGGTCTTCGCCTGGGTCCTGGCCATCTGCATCATGGCGCTGGGCACCATCGCGGTGACCCAGTTGCCGGTGGAGCAGTACCCGGACATCGCGCCACCGCAGGTCAACATCACCGCCAACTACACCGGTGCCTCGGCACAGACGGTGGAAGACAGCGTCACCCAGGTGATCGAGCAGCAGATCAAGGGCATCGACCACCTGCTGTATTTCTCCTCCACCAGTTCGTCTTCGGGCCAGGCGCGGATCACGGTCACCTTCGACCAGCGCGCCAACCCGGACATTGCCCAGGTGCAGGTGCAGAACAGCGTCAACCAGGCGATCAACCGGCTGCCGCAGGAAGTACAGCAGCAGGGCGTCACCGTGGCCAAATCGCAGGGTGATTCGCTGATGGTGGTGTCGCTGTATGACACCCACCGGCGCATGGAACGGGTGGACGTCTCCGATTTCCTGGTCAGCAATGTGCAGGACCCGATCAGCCGCATTCCCGGCGTGGGCGAAATCAACGTGTTCGGTTCGCCCTATGCGATGCGCATCTGGCTGGACCCGCACAAGCTGCGCGCGTTCGATCTGATGCCCTCGGATGTGCGCACCGCGATCCAGGCGCAGAACACCCAGGTCACCGCCGGTGAGCTGGGCGCGTTGCCAACCGGGCCGGCGCAGGCGCTCAACGCCACCGTCACCGCGCAGTCGCGGCTGCAGACCGCCGAGCAGTTCCGCGCGATCATCCTGCGCACCCTGCCCAGCGGCGCGGCCGTGCACCTGAGCGATGTCGCGCGGGTGGAAATCGGCGCGGAAAACTACCAGACCAGCAGCTTCCTCAACGGCTATCCCGCAGCAGGCTTCTCGGTGACGCTGGCCTCCGGTGCCAACGCGCTGGAGACCGCCGATGCGGTGCGCGCCGAGATCGAGCGGTTGCGCCCGAGCTTCCCGCCCGGGCTGGAAGTGGCCTACCCACGCGACAGCACGCCGTTCGTGCGGGTCTCCATCGAGGGGGTCATCCACACCCTGATCGAGGCGATCGTGCTGGTCGTGGTGGTGATGTTCCTGTTCCTGCAGAACCTGCGTGCGACGCTGATCCCGGCGATCACCGTGCCGGTGGTGTTGCTGGGCACGTTCGGCGTGCTGGCGGTGGCTGGCTTCACCATCAACACGCTCACCCTGTTCGCGATGGTGCTGGCGATCGGCTTGTTGGTGGATGATGCGATCGTGGTGGTGGAGAACGTCGAACGCATCATCCATGAGGAGCACCTGCCGCCGCGCGAGGCGACCGAGAAATCGATGGGCGAGATCACCGGTGCGCTGGTCGGCATCACCGTGGTGCTCGGCGCGGTGTTCCTGCCGATGGCCTTGTTCGGCGGCTCCACCGGCATCATCTACCGGCAGTTCTCGATCACGATCGCCTCGGCGATGGCGCTGTCGGCACTGGTCGCGCTGACGCTCACCCCGGCGTTGTGCGCGACCCTGCTCAAGCCATCGAGCGCGCAGACGCCACCGGGCCGCTTCTTCGCCTGGTTCAACCGCGGCGTGGAGCGCAGCCAGAACGGCTACCGCGGCAAGCTGGGCGGCATCGTGGCGCACCCGCGTCGCTGGATGGCCTTCTACGTGCTGCTGGTGGTGGGGGTGGTCGCGTTGTATGCACGGATGCCGACCGGCTTCCTGCCGGTGGAGGATCAGGGCCAGGTGACCTTCCAGTTCTCCACCCCGGAAGGCACGCCGATGGCGCGCACCGAGGCGTTGGGCGAGCAGATCAGTCGCTATTTCATGGAGCACGAGAAGGACAGCCTGGACGTGGTGTTCGTGGTGGTCGGCCGCAACAACGCCGGCACCGGGCAGAACGCGGGGCAGGGGTTCATGGCGCTCAAGCCGTGGTCCGAACGCGATGCCAGGCACAGCGCCGGGGCGATCATCGCCCGCGCCAACGCGCATTTCCGCAATCTGCCCGATGCGAAGGTCAACGTGCTGGCGCCGCCGGCGGTGCGCGGGTTGGGACAGTCCAGCGGGTTCGAATTGTGGCTGCAGGACAACAGCGCCGCCGGCCGGCCGGCGCTGCAGGCCGCCCAGGCAAAGGTGGTGCAGGCTGCCAGCGATGACGACCGGCTCACCTCGGTGCGGTTGAATGGCCTCGGCGACAAGGCCGAGCTGCATCTGGACATCGATCAGGCGCAGGCCAGTGCGCTGGGCCTGGCCCAGGCCGACATCAATTCAACGCTGTCCTCGGCATGGGGCGGCACCTACGTCAACGACTTCCTCGACCGCGGCCGGGTCAAGCGCGTGTACGTGCAGGGCGACCAGCCCTACCGCAGCGTGCCCGACGACATCGGCCAGTGGTATGTGCGCGGCAGCAACGGGCAGATGGCCTCGTTCGCCAGTTTCGCCAGCAGCCACTGGTCACGTGGGCCGCAGCTGCAGCAGCGCTTCAATGGTCTGCCGGCGATGCAGATCCAGGGCAGTGCCGCCGAAGGGCGCAGCTCGGGCGAAGCGATGCAGACCATGCAGACGCTGGTGGCCGAGCAGCCCGGCTTTGCGCTGCAGTGGAGTGGGCTGTCCTACCAGGAGCAGCTGTCCAGCAACCAGACGCTGTGGCTGTACGCGGCCTCCATCGCCTTCATCTTCCTGTGCCTGGCCGCGCTCTATGAGAGCTGGACGGTGCCCGTGGCGGTGATGCTGGTGATCCCGCTGGGCGTGATCGGCACGGTGATCGCCACCACCGCGGCGGGCTTCGTCAACGACATCTACTTCCAGGTGGGGCTGCTGACCACGATCGGTCTATCGGCCAAGAACGCGATCCTGATCGTGGAGTTCGCCGAGGCTGAGTACCGCGCGGGCAGCTCGGCGGTGGAGGCGGCACTGAAGGGCGCGCGCCTGCGCCTGCGGCCGATCGTGATGACCTCGCTGGCCTTCGTGGCTGGCGTGATCCCGCTGGCCCTGGCGACCGGCGCTGGCGCGGTGAGCCGGCGCGAGATCGGTGTCAGCGTGATCGGCGGCATGCTTTCCGGCACGCTGCTGGCGATCCTGCTGGTGCCACTGTTCTTCGTGCTGGTGCGGCGCCTGGGCAAGGCCCGCCCCGATCCGGTGGCAAAACACTGAACGGAGATGCCCTCCGGACCCCCGATTTCATCTTGTTGACCCATTCCGTTCACGGTTTCAATGCCGGTGCGCCATTAGCGTAGATCGTCCCCACACCGCTTGGAGACACGCCATGAATCCCCTGCAGACGGTCGCTCGGACCATGCGAAACGGGTTGGAAGAAGTGGCGGCCCTGCTGGTCGGCCAGCGTGCCGAGTCACTGCGCCAGGACGATACGGCCGCGCCCGGGGTGGGCATCCCGATGCCGCGCCGGCTGCCGCTCAAGCGCCCGCTGCTGCATGGGCGCAAGGGCATGGCCCCGTGGCAGAAGATCGGCCCGGGCCGTCGCTAAGCGCGGTTGGCATCGGCGGGGTGGTTGACCCCGTCATTCACCGGCACCTCGCCGATATCGAACGGATTGACACCGTCCAGGCAGCCGACGTTGTAGCCATATTCCTCCGGTGAAGAACGTCGCTGATGGTGCGTGTAGATGCCGCACACGCCGCAGAAGTGGTGGCGGGCGACGTGCGTGTTGAACTGATACAGCCGCAGTTCGTCATGGCCCTGCACGATCTCCAGATCCGCCAGTTTCACCGAGGCCACGATCGCGCCGCGGCGGCGGCATATGGAGCAGTCGCAACGCCGGGGCGCGACCACGCCGTCGGGCAGGTGCAGGCGCAGGACGACGGCGCCGCAGTGGCAGCGCAGCAGATGGTGGCGCTGGATCGGCACGCCGCCGATGGTGGTCAATCCCTGCATGAGGGGCGCTTCCCGGGTAGCCGTTGGTGGCCAAGTATGCGATCGGGTGGGCAGGCGACGCCATGTGGTGCCGGGTCCGGGGTGAACGCCGGTCCGAAGCTGAACAGGCTCGACATGCAGCGCACACAGGGGTTATGGCTAACTAGCGCCCCGGATAGACGACGGATCGATGCGTGAAGAAGGCAGGACGATGGGGGCTGGCGTTGCTGATGCTGCTGGCGGCGCTGTGGATCACCGGTTTGCTGGCCTACCAGCTGCCGGGTCCGGGCTGGGTGCGGTATCTGCTGGTCGGCCTGTGGGCGCTATTTGCCGTCACCGGTGCGATCGGGGTGGCGCGTGCGCGCGCCGGGCGCTGGCCGGGCGTGCTGTACGGCGTGGCGCTGGTGCTCTCGGGCGTCTGGTGGCTGCTGCTCACCCCGCGTCAGGATCGCGTCTGGGCCGATGATGTCGCCCAGCGGCTGAAGGTGGTCGAGGTGGATGGCCCGCGTGTGGTGCTCGACAACGTGCGTGATTTCACCTGGCGCAGCGAGACCGACTACGACGCGCGCTGGGTACGCCGCGAGTACAACCTGGACCAGCTGCGCTCGGCCGATCTGATCATGTCCTACTGGATGGGCCCGGCGATCGCGCATACGCTGATTTCCTTCGGCTTCGACGACGGTCGCTACCTGGTGTTCTCGCTGGAGATCCGCAAGGAGCGCGGCGAGTCGTTCTCCGCGCTGGGCGGGTTCTTCCGCAAGTTCGAGATGACCCTGGTCGCTTCGGAGGAAACCGACATCGTGCGCACGCGCACCAATGCGCGGGGCGAAGATGTCTATCTGTACCGCCTGCACGGCATGACCCAGGAGCAGCTCAAGGCGCTGTTCGTGTCCTACCTCGGCGAGGCCCGCAAGCTCGATGCCGCGCCGGCGTTCTACAACACGCTGACCAGCAACTGCACGACCATCGTGTACGAACTGGCCAAGCAGATCGCGCCTGGCCTGCCGATGGACTACCGGCTGCTGGCCTCGGGCTACTTCGCCGAATACGCGCGCGATCTGGGGGTGCTCACGCCGGGGGTACCGTTCGAGACGCTGAAGGCACGCGGGCGGATTACCGACCGTGCGCGGGCGAGCAATGCAAACGATGATTTTTCACAGGTGATCCGCCGGGACGTCCCGGGGACAGGGCAGGGAAGCGTTCCATGAGTTCCGCATTGAAGCTGTTGCCGCACCGCGCCTTGCCGATGCTGGCCGTGGTGCTCTCGCTGCTGCTGTCCAGTGGCTGTGCGATGGTCACCATGAAGCAGGTGGCCCCGACCGAATACCTCGCCAACAAGCGCGGCGACGTGCTGACCTCGGGCAAGCTCAGCGCTGCCTCGCAGGAAACGCTGAGCGTGATCGGGATGGACGTGGCGCAGTGCGAAAAGGACGTGGCCAGCTGCCAGAAGACGCTGGAAGAGACCGATGTCCTGCCCGAGGAACAGCGCCTTTCAGCGCAGTCCGAGCTGTGGGTGAAGACCGCGTTGGCGCTGACCCCCAAGCCCAAGGACCGCGAAAAGACGCCGATGTCCGACGCCGCCCTGGATGCGTGGCTGGAAGCGGCGCGGTATGCGTATGCGTACCTGTTCTTCAGCGGGCGCACGCCTTCAGACCGCGCCTTCGAGGATCGCCAGACGCAGGTACGCGATTACTACAACTACGCCGCCGAGCAGACCGCATCAGTGGTGTTCAAGCGCAGCCGCGAGAGCGCGCTGGAAGGCGAGGATTACAACGCTGCCGTGGCCGGGGAGCGCTGGACGCTGACCTCTGATTTCGATGAGCTGCGCATGCAGAGCATCCCGACCCGGATGGTGTCCGCCTCGGCGGTGAGTTTTGCCGGGCTGCGCAGCACCTATCGCCGCGATGGCTTCGGCGCCGAGCTGGTGGTGATCATGGACCCACCCAAGCTGGTCGCACCGGCCGACGGCGGGAAGGCGGAGATTCCGCAGTACAGCGAGATGTCCGCGATCAACGCCACCGCCCTGCTGCGCTTCAAGGGCGACAATCTGCAGCAGGTGCTCGATACCACCCAGGTGCTGTTTGATGTGTACTCGCCCGAGTCCACCGAGAGCGTGGACCTGCACGGTGAGAAGGTTCCGCTGGCGGGCAACTTCACCGCAGCCTACGGCTTGTGGCTGGCCCAGTCCGGCTTTGCCACGCAGTCGCTGCGCACGCTGTTCGGCCTGAGCGAAGGCATCGGCGCGCCGCACATGTACCTGATGCAGCCGTGGGACCCGAATCGCCGCATCATCTTCATGCTGCATGGCCTGGGCAGCAGCCCGGAAGCCTGGGTCAACGTGGCCAACGAGATCATGGGCGATCCCGAGCTGCGCCGGCATTTCCAGGTCTGGCAGGTGTACTACCCGACCAACGCCCCGATCGCGCTGAACCGCTACGAGATCAACCAGGCCTTCAACAATACGCTCAAGCACTTCGATCCGACCGGCAGCACGCCGGCCGCCAAGGACATGGTGTTCATCGGCCACAGCATGGGCGGCGTGCTTGCACGCCTGCTGGTGACCTCCTCCGGCGATGTGCTGTGGAACGATCTGCTGGCCAACTACGATCTGAAGGGCGAGCGCCTGAAGCGCGTCGAGGCCAAGCTCGGCCCGCTGCTGCACTTCACCGCCGAGCCGAACGTGGAGCGGGTGATTTTCATCGCCGCGCCGCACAAAGGCACGGACATCGCGGGCAACCGGCTGGGGCGCCTGATCGGCCGGCTGGTGCGGTTGCCGATCACCATCCTGGGCAAGTTCGAGGATGTGTTCCTGACCCTGCAGGAATCCGAATCGGCCAACAGCACCACCAAGCTGCAGATTCCCAACAGCATCGACAACCTCAAGGCCAGCGATCCGTTCGTGAAGGCCGCTGGCGCGCTGCCGATCACACCGGGGCTGAAGTACCACTCGATCATCGCCCAGCGCAAACCGGAGGTGCCGTTGCTGCAGTCCGACGATGGCCTGGTGCCGTACTGGAGCGCGCATCTGGAGGGGGCGGTATCGGAGAAGGTGATCATCTCCGGGCACAGCGTGCAGGAGACCCCGCAGGCCGTGCTGGAGATCCGCCGCATCCTGCGAGAGGACCTGAAAGAGGTCGGCGACACGCATCCGTGAGGATGCGCGCGCCACGCCACCGCGCTCAGATCCGCCGCGCCACCGCCACGCTGAGCATCGCCAGCACCAGCATGATCGCGAAGGTCAGCAGGTAGCCCAGGGCTTCCCGGCCCTCCAGGAACAGCGCGAACAACGAGCCGGACACGGCCAGCGTGGTCGCCACGCCCAGGGCTTCGCTGAGCTGCAGGGCGGAGGTGTTGGCGCCCTGGTGGGCCGGCGCTGACAGCGACAACGTGAGCACCGACAGGCTGGGATAGATCAGTCCCATGCCCAGCCCGGTCAGCACCCAGCCCACCATCGCCGACCACAGCGGCATGCCCGGCTGGATCGCCAGCGACGTGGCCAGGATGCCCACGCACATCAACAGCGCGCCGGACTGCAGCAACTGCCGGCGTGACCAGCCGCGCTGCTGGTGGCCCTGCAGCCACGAGCCGGCAAACCAACCCAACGCGCCCAGGCTCAGTGCCACGCCCGCCAACAGCGGGGTCAAGCCGCGCTCGCGCTGCAGCAGCAAGGGCAGGAAGGCTTCGCAACCGAAAAACGCGGACGCCGCGATCCCACGCAGCGCGATCACGCTGGGCAGGCCGCGGCGCAGGGTCAACGTGCCGGTAGGCAGGAGCTTCCAACTGCACAGTGCCAGCACGGCCAGGGCCGGTGCCAGCAGCGCTGGCGCGAGCCATCCCTGCTGCTGGCCGCCGATATACAGCATGAGCGCGCCGAGGGAGGCACCCACGGCCCAGGGCACGACGTTGCGGCCGGTGCTGCCCGCGGCCACCACGCCGATCTGGCGCAGGGCGGGGCGCAGCAGCAACGCCGCCGGAATCGCCAGCAGCGGCACGATCAGAAACACCCAGCGCCAGCCCAGGTGCTGCACGATCAGGCCGCTGATGCTGGGGCCGATCAGCGAAGGCACCACCCAGCCGGCGGAGAAGGCGGCGAACACGCGTGGCCGCATCGGCTCGGGGAACGACCGCCCGACCAGCACATACAGCGCCACGGAAATCGCGCCGGCCCCCAGCCCCTGCATCAGGCGCCCAAGCACCAGCACCGGCATCTGCTGGGCAAAGCCGGCGACCAGCAGGCCGGCGATGAAGCACGCCAGGCCCAGCCACAGCGGGCGCGCCGGGCCCTGCTGGTCGCTCCAGCGCCCGGACAGCGTCATCCCGATCACGCTGGTGGCCAGGGTGCCGCCGAACGCCAGCGCGTACAGGCGCAGCCCATCCAGGTCATGGGCCACGGTGGGCATCGCGGCGGCCACGGCCAACGCCTCGAAGCCATGCAGCGAGACCAGCGCGACCATGCCGATCGTGGTCGCCCGGTAGGCCGGCGACAGGATCGAGGGGATCGGCGTGTCCTCCACCGGGACGGTGGCGGGCGGAGAGGAAACTTCAGCGGACATGCGGGTTCCAGACATCGGGAGGAGCGCCGGGCTTGCAGTGCACCCCCAGCGGCGCGCAGGATGCCACCTGAACCATGGTTGAGGTCAAGCAGTGATCGCGCAGGAACTGAGTGTGGGCGAGGTCGCCAAACGGAGCGGGGTGGCCGTCTCGGCGTTGCATTTCTATGAGCGCAAGGGGCTGATCCGCAGCCTGCGCACCGCCGGCAACCAGCGCCGCTTCGCCCGCGATGTGCTGCGCCGGTTGGCGGTGATCCGTGTGGCCCAACGGGTCGGGATGCCGCTGGAGGCGGTCGCGACCGCATTTGCGGCGCTGCCGGAGAACAAGACGCCGACCAAGGCCGAGTGGGCGAAGATGTCGGCGTTGTGGCGCAGCGAGCTGGACCAGCGCATCGAGCAGTTGCTGCTGCTGCGCGACCAGCTCACCGACTGCATCGGCTGCGGCTGCCTCTCGTTGAAACGCTGCCGCCTGACCAACCCCGGCGACACGCTCGGTGATCAGGGCGACGGCCCCCGCCGCTGGGAGTAGTGCCGGCCGCTGGCCTGCACCGCCCTCACCAGACGGTGAACACCTGCCCGCTCTGGATGCCTTCCACGCTGCGCTGGTAGGCCAGCGACGCGCGTTGCGCCGTCACCGGTTCAAAGCCCGGGAAGTACGCGCCGTAGTCGTCCATCGATTCGGCCAGCAAATTCGGGCTCACGGCGTTGATGCGCAGCCCCCGCGGCAGCAACTCGCAGGCGGCGGCGCGCACGAAACCTTCCAGTGCGGCGTTGGCTGCCGTGGCATTGGCGCCATCGCGGATCGGCTGGGCGCTGATGATGCCGCTGGTCAGGGTGATCGAGCCGCCGGTGTTCAGGTGATGCTGGGCGGCCAGGCTCAGCCGCACCTGGCCGAGCAGCTTGTCCTGCAGGCCGAGGTTGAAGTCGGCCGGCCGCATCTGCGCCAGCGGACCGAAGTGGACCCGGCCGGTGGTCGCGATCACGGCATCGACCTTGCCCACCTTCGCGAACAGCGCCTGCACGCTGGCATCGTCGGTCAGATCGACCTGCGCATCGCCACCATGACGGCCGGCGCGGATAACCTCATGGTGGGCGCCCAACGTGCTGGCGACGGCCTGGCCCAAGGTGCCGCTGGCACCGACAAGCAGGATCTTCATGTGCATGTCTCCCGTAAACGTAGGGGTAACGCCACGCCGTGCGTGGCTGCGCCTGGTCGTCAATCATTCGCCGCCGACAATGCCTGCCCACGCGTCGTCGCCGCGTCGATCGCGCGCGCGACCATGGTTTCAAAGCCGTCGGACTGGAAGCTCTCGATCGCGGCCTGGGTGGTGCCGTTCGGTGAGGTTACCCGACGACGCAGCTCGGCCGGGGCTTCGCCGGATTCATCGAGCATGCGCGAGGCACCGAGCAGCGTCTGCACCACCAGGGTGCGGGCCGCTTCGGCCGGCAGACCCTGGGCGATGCCGGCCGCTTCCATCGCTTCGGCCAGCAGGAACACATAGGCCGGGCCACTGCCGGAGACGGCGGTGACGGCGTCCATGCGCGCTTCGTCATCGATCCACACGGTGCGGCCGGCGCTGGCCAGCACGGTGTCGGCCTGCGCGCGCTGCGCGGCGCTGACCGTGGCGGTGGCGAACAGCCCGGTCACGCCCGCGCCGAGCAGGGCCGGCGTGTTGGGCATCGCGCGGACCACCGCCATGCCACCGCCCAGCCAACGGTCCAGCTGGCCGCTGGTGATGCCGGCCGCGATGGAGACCACCAGCGGCTGCTTGCCTTGGGCGATATCGGTCAGCGAGGCACAGACATCACGCAGCACCTGCGGTTTGACTGCCAGCACCCAGACCGTGCCCTGCGCGGCGGCTTCGCTCGCGCTGGCGTAGGTCTTGATGCCGAATTCGGCGGTCAGCTGCTCACGCAGTTCGGTCACCGGCTCGGCCACATGGAGGCTGGCCGGGGCCACGCCCTGGCGGACCAGGCCGGCGATCAGGCTGCGGGCCATGTTGCCGCCGCCGATGAAGGTGATGGGGGACGTGCTCATGAACTCTCCTTGGAACGGGCGGGGCGCTCAGGCCGGTCGCGGGCGTGCGCCGAACAGCGCGGTGCCGATGCGGACCAGGGTGGCGCCATGGGCGATGGCCTCAGGGTAATCGCTGCTCATCCCCATCGACAGCGTATCCACCTGCGGATGCGCTGCCGCCAGCGTGGCAA
Organism: Stenotrophomonas sp. TWI809; assembly: GCF_039673205.1. Lineage (NCBI taxonomy): Bacteria > Pseudomonadati > Pseudomonadota > Gammaproteobacteria > Lysobacterales > Lysobacteraceae > Stenotrophomonas > Stenotrophomonas sp. TWI809. The sequence continues at coordinate 60,257 of NZ_JBDJLE010000022.1, forward strand.
ACAGCGCGGCCATCCGGGTGAAGGCGGCCTGGCGACGCTCGGGATCGGGCCAAGGCGCCGGGATCGCCATCAGCCCGCGCAGGCGCAGCTGCGGCGCCGCAGCGATGGCGGCCGCGAGCGTGTCGATGTCTTCCGGCGCGCAGCCGTGCTTGCTCTCCTCGTCATCGATGTTGACCTGGATCAGCACGTTCAGCGGCGGCTGGCCGACCGGGCGGTGCGTGGCCAGTGCGGTGACCAGCTTGAGGCGGTCCACGCTCTGCACCCAGTCGAAATGGCGGGCAGCCAGCTCGGCCTTGTTGGACTGCAGATTACCGATCAGGTGCCACTCCAGGCCCAGCGGCGCCAGCGCCTCGATCTTGGCCACCGCCTCCTGCACGTAGTTCTCCCCGAAGGCTCGCTGGCCCTGCGCGGCCAGGGCCTGCACGGCCTCGGCCGGCTGCGTCTTGGAGACCGCCAGCAGGCGCGGATCTGGCCGCCCGGCGGCAGCGGCCGCGTTGTGCAGGTTCGTCAGGAGGGTCGGCAGGGCTTGGGCGGTCACGGCGGGTCCGGTGGATCAGGGGCTGGCGCGTATTGTGCACATCTCGCTCTATACTGCCGCCCGGGGAAAGAACCTTCCAGTCGCAGCAGTCATGGGGAGTAGCAGCGCATGGATATCGCCGAGCTGTTGGCGTTTTCTGTAAAGAACAAAGCGTCGGATCTTCATCTGTCGGCCGGCCTGCCGCCGATGATCCGCGTCGACGGCGATGTCCGTCGCATCAATATTCCGGCCCTGGACCACAAGCAGGTCCACGCGCTGGTGTACGACATCATGTCGGACAAGCAGCGCCGCGATTACGAAGAATTCCTCGAGGTCGATTTCTCGTTCGAGATTCCCTCGCTGGCGCGCTTCCGAGTCAATGCCTTCAATCAGAACCGCGGCGCAGGTGCGGTGTTCCGTACCATTCCCTCCGAGGTGCTCACGCTGGAAGACCTGGCCTGCCCGCCGATCTTCCGCGAGCTGATTGACCAGCCGCAGGGCCTGATCCTGGTCACCGGCCCGACCGGTTCGGGCAAGTCGACCACGCTGGCGGCGATGATCGACCACATCAACAAGAACGAATACGGCCACATCCTCACCGTCGAGGATCCGATCGAATTCGTGCACACCTCGCAGAAGTGCCTGATCAACCAGCGCGAAGTGCATCGCGACACGCACGGCTTCAACGAAGCGCTGCGTTCGGCCCTGCGTGAGGATCCGGACATCATCCTGGTCGGCGAACTGCGCGATCTGGAAACGATCCGTCTGGCGCTGACCGCGGCGGAAACCGGCCACCTGGTGTTCGGCACGCTGCACACCAGCTCGGCCGCCAAGACCATCGATCGCATCATCGACGTGTTCCCCGCCGGCGAAAAGCCGATGGTGCGCTCGATGCTGTCCGAGTCGCTGCGCGCGGTGATCTCGCAGGCGCTGCTGAAGAAGGTGGGGGGTGGGCGTACCGCCGCCTGGGAAATCATGGTCGGCACCCCGGCCATCCGCAACCTGATCCGCGAGGACAAGGTCGCGCAGATGTACTCGGCGATCCAGACCGGCCAGCAGATGGGCATGATGACCCTGGACCAGCACCTGCAGGATCTGGTCAAGCGCAGCCTGATCACCCGCAACCAGGCGCGCGAGTACGCCAAGGACAAGCGCATCTTCGAATGATGGTAGAGCCGGGCGCTGCCCGGCTTCCTGCACCGCCGGCCGTTGGCCGGCTCCCGGCAATCTTCGGAGCACACCGCAATGAACACCACCACCACCATCGACTTCACCTCGTTCCTCAAGCTGATGGCGCACCAGAAGGCGTCGGACCTGTTCATCACCGCGGGCATGCCGCCGGCGATCAAGGTCAACGGCAAGATCTCGCCGATCACCCAGACACCGCTGACGCCGCAGCAGAGCCGCGACCTGGTGTTGAACGTGATGACGCCGGCACAGCGCGAAGAGTTCGAAAAGACCCACGAGTGCAACTTCGCCATCGGCCTGTCCGGTGTCGGCCGCTTCCGCGTGAGCTGCTTCTACCAGCGCAACCAGGTCGGCATGGTGCTGCGCCGGATCGAGACGCGCATTCCCACCGTGGAAGAGCTGAGCCTGCCGCCGATCATCAAGACGCTGGCGATGACCAAGCGCGGCATCATCCTGTTCGTCGGCGCGACCGGCACCGGCAAATCGACCTCGCTGGCGGCGATGATCGGCTACCGCAACCACAACTCGACCGGGCACATCATCACCATCGAAGACCCGATCGAATTCGTTCACAAGCACGAGGGCTGCATCATCACCCAGCGCGAAGTGGGCATCGATACCGACAGCTGGGAAGCGGCGCTGAAGAACACCCTGCGCCAGGCACCGGACGTGATCATGATCGGCGAGGTGCGCACCCGCGAGGGCATGGATCACGCCATCGCCTTCGCTGAGACCGGCCACCTGGTGCTGTGCACGTTGCACGCCAACAACGCCAACCAGGCGATGGACCGCATCATCAACTTCTTCCCGGAAGACCGCCGCAACCAGTTGCTGATGGATCTCTCGCTGAACCTCAAGGGCGTGGTCGCCCAGCAGCTGATTCCCTCGCCGGATGGCAAGTCGCGCAAGGTCGCGATGGAGATCATGCTCGGCACGCCGCTGGTGCAGGATTACATCCGCGATGGCGAGATCCACAAGCTCAAGGAAGTGATGAAGGACTCCGTGCAGCTGGGCATGCGGACCTTCGATCAGAGTCTGTTCGAGCTGTACCAGGCCGGCGAGATCAGTTACGAAGACGCGCTGCGTTATGCGGATTCGCAGAACGAAGTACGCCTGCGCATCAAGCTGTCGCAGGGTGGCGATGCACGCACGCTGTCGCAGGGGCTGGACGGGGTGGAGATTTCGGAAGTCCGCTGACACAGCGGGCTTCAACAGGCGGCGCGGCGCTGGGATGGTCGCGCCGTCCCGGGCAACCGGGGTGAAGGGGCGCCGGCACCTTGCCGGTATCAACGTATCAGGTGATGGGCATATGGACATGCACGATCCGTACCGCGCGCCGGCGGCTTCCAGCGCGCAGCGTTGATCCAACAGCTGCAGCAGCGGCGATGGGTATCGATCAAGGATAAAAAGGTCACCTACGCGCTGCCGGGATGATGCGTATCTGCTTCATGCCTCGATTGATTAGCCACGCTCATGACCGAACGTACCCCACACCATCCAATCTCCGCCGCCGACAGGGCTATCGTGGCACTCCCCCATGACGCCGGTCCCACCGGCAGGAGCAGCACCATGCAGACACGTGAACTGGGCCGCAGCGGCCTGCGGGTTTCCGCCCTCGGCCTGGGCTGCATGGGGCTGAGCTACGGCTATGGCCCGGCCACCGACCGTACCGAGGCGATCGCGCTGTTGCGCGCTGCGGTCGAGCAGGGCGTCACCTTCTTTGATACCGCCGAAGCCTATGGCCCCTTCTTCAACGAGGAACTGCTGGGCGAGGCGCTCGCGCCGTTCCGCGACCAGCTGGTGATCGCCACCAAGTTCGGCTTCAAGGGTGGCCATGCCGACGCCGGTCTGGACAGTCGCCCCGAGCGTATCCGCGCGGTGGCCGAGGCCAGCCTGGCGCGGCTGAAGACCGACCGCATCGATCTGTTCTACCAGCACCGGGTGGACCCGAACGTGCCGATCGAGGACGTGGCCGGCACGGTCAAGGACCTGATCGCCGAGGGCAAGGTGAAGCACTTCGGGTTGTCCGAAGCCGGTGTCGACATCATCCGCCGCGCGCACGCTGTGCAGCCGGTGGCGGCGCTGCAGAGCGAGTATTCCCTGTGGTGGCGCGAGCCGGAACAGGCCGTGCTGCCGGTGTTGGAAGAGTTGGGGATCGGCTTCGTGCCGTTCAGCCCGCTCGGCAAGGGCTTCCTGACCGGTGCGATCAACGTGGATACGCAGTTTGCGGCCGATGACTTCCGCAACAGCGTGCCGCGGTTTGCCGCGGAGGCGCGGCAAGCCAACCAGGCGCTGGTGGACCGCATCAGCGCGATTGCCGCCGAGAAGGGCGCAACGCCGGCACAGGTCGCCTTGGCGTGGCTGCTGGCGCGCAAGCCGTGGATCGTGCCGATTCCTGGTACCACCAAGCCGCATCGCCTGACCGAGAATCTTGGCGCGGCGGCCGTCGTGTTGAGTAATGCGGACATGCAGCAGATCGGCGAGGCGCTGGACAGCATCGCCATCGTCGGGGATCGCTACAACGCCGAGCGGCAGAAGCTGGTCGCGCGCTGAGCGGGGCGACGGGGTGCACGACCAACGGTCGTGCGCTACCCGTCCCACGCATGTCGGGTAGGTGCCGACCGTCGGTCGGCACGCGCCTCACCCGCGAATGAACGCCAACAGATCCGCGTTGATCACGTCCGCATGCGTCGTACACATCCCGTGCGGATAGCCCTTGTAGACCTTCAACGTGCCGTGCCTGAGCAGCTTGATCGCCAGCTCTGCTGAATCGGCGATCGGCACGATCTGGTCGTCGTCGCCGTGCATCACCAGCACCGGCACGTCGATCTTCTTCAGGTCTTCGGTGAAGTCGGTTTCCGAGAAGGCCTTGATGCAGTCGTAGTGCGCGTTGATCGCGCCCATCATGCCCTGCCGCCACCAGTTGTCGACGATGCCCTGCTGTGGCGGCGTGCCCTCGCGGTTGAAGCCGTAGAAGGGAATCGGCACGTCGCGGTAGAACGCCGCACGACCCGCGACCAGTGCCTGGCGGAAGCCATCGAAAACCTCTTTCGGCGTGCCGCCCGGGTTGGCCTCGCTCTTGACCATGATCGGCGGCACCGCACCGATCAGCACGGCCTTGGCCACGCGCCCGGGTTTGGCCTGCGCCACATAGTGCGCGACTTCGCCACCGCCGGTGGAATGCCCGATGTGGATCGCATCGCGCAGGTCCAGGTGATCGGCCAGCGCGTTGACGTCGGCGGCGTAGGTGTCCATCTCATGCCCGCCGCTGGTCTGCGAGGAGCGGCCATGCCCGCGGCGGTCGTGCGCGATCACGCGGTAGCCCTGCAGCAGGAAGAACTGCAGTTGGGTATCCCAGTCATCGGCGCTGAGCGGCCAGCCGTGATGGAACACGAGGGGCTGACCCTTGCCCCAGTCTTTGTAGAAGATCTCGGTCTTGTCGGCGGTGGTGACGTAGGGCATGGCACGGAACTCCTGAGGGAGGGAGGGGCGCAGCGGGGTACCCGTGCATGCTGCGTCTACAGGGTGTTCAGGCGGGATGAAAGGGGGATGTCGATTTCGCGACCCTGGCGCAGCTGAATCAATCTCCCCAACATCTGTCACGCCGATCGTGTCTAATACCGCTCCCCACGTCACACCCCCACCCCCATGTCCCTTGATTCCCATGGCCCCGCGCCGTGCGACGACGCTGACGGCCACCTGGTCACCGCAGGCCCGCTGACCCCGCCACCGGACAGCGCCGGCACCGTGGCCGACGAGAAAGCCCTGCGCCATTCCGTGGCCGAAGACGTGCAGGGCATGGTCCTGGCGACCCTGGTCGCCTCGCTCGGCCTGGCGATCTTCGCCAAGGGTGGGCTGATGATCGGCGGCATGGCCGGGCTGGCGTTTCTGGCCCACTACGCCTTCGGCTGGAACTTCGGCCTGGTATTCGTGCTGGTCAACCTGCCGTTCTATTGGGTGGCCGTGCGCCGCATGGGCTGGGAATTCACCCTGAAGACCTTCGCGGCGGTTACCGCCTGCGGCGTGCTGACCGACCTGCTGCCGCGCTGGGCCGATTTCGCCCACATGAGCTCGCTGTACTCGGCGATCGTCGGTGGCGCACTGGCGGGTCTGGGCATCCTGTTCTACATCCGCCACCGGGCCAGCCTGGGCGGCATCGGCATCCTGGCCGTGTACCTGCAGCGCACCCGCGGCTGGAGCGCCGGCAAGGTGCAGATGTCGTTCGACACACTGCTGATGTGCGTGGCGTTCTCGGTGCTGTCCCCGTCCAAGGTGATGTACTCGGCGATTGGCGCGGTGGTGCTCAGCCTGGTGCTGATGTTCAACCACCGCCCGGGCCGCTACATGGGCGTCTGACGCCCGTTACTCGCCCTGTGGTGGCACCGCAACGACGGTCACGCCGGAGACCCAGCGGCGGCTGCGCAGGTCCAATGCGGCCGCCTGTTCACCCGGGCCGCGGTACAGCCACAGCTGGCAGCACAGGGCATGGTCGCCGGCATAGCTGCTGCGCAGGGCGATGAGCGTGGCGCTGTAGCACTGCTTCCCCGAGCGGATCACGGTGTCGGCGGCGGTATCGAAGGTATAGCTCCCCGCGCCGCGCCACGGCCAGAGGTCTGTCTCACCGGGATCGGTGCCGGCCGGGACCGGGCAGCGTCCCTGCTCATCGCCGAAATGCGCGACGCCGTCGCCATCAACGGTCAGCGCGGCCAGCAGGCGCTCGATGTGCCTGAGCAGGCGCCGGTCCGCTGCGATCGCCGTGGCGGACGCATCCAGCGGTTCGCCGTCGACATGCATCACCGGATCGGCCAGCCGATGCTCGCGGCCGTAGCGCACCTTCAACCGGGTCGTCGGGCTGCGTTCGCGTGGGTCGGCCGACAACGGCCGGTTCAGCAGCAGGGTATCGCCGTAGTAGTCGCCATCGCGGTAGGCGATGTAGCTGACCCCGTCGATACGCAGCCAGTACAGGCCCTGATCGCTGCCACGCCCGCTGAGGCCGTATTGGCCCTGTGCCCAAGGGCGCTGCGGGTCCAGGCTGTCCGGCACCACGAAGCCGCGCTGCGGATCCCGCCGCAGCATGTCCACCTGCGTGTACAGGCCGGTCCCGCCGCTGTAGGCGCTCTGCACCAGGTCACGCTGGCCGTCGCCATCCAGATCGAGCAGGGAGAGCGACAGCTCGCCCATCTCCACCGGCACGCTGTGCTGGGCATCGGTCCCGCGCAGGTAGCGGGTCACCGCGTCCCAATCGGCCGGGGTGATGTTGGCCGGGCGCACCAGCGCGGGCAGCGGCGCATCGCTGTCGCCGGCCACCGGGATCTGCAGGTCGATGCCGGTTTCGTCGCGGTAGCGGGCCAGCACGGTATCGATCGGGGCCGGGTCGTCGACCGGCACCGCGGCGATCTCCGCGCGCAGGCGCTCCAGCACGCCGTCCAGGTCGCTTGCGGCAGCCAGCGGGGGCAGGCTCAGGGCAGCGAGCAGCGCAGCCCGCACGACGGGGTGCGTCACTTCTGGCGCCAGGCCGGCTTGAGCGTGTCGATGCGCTTGAACACCGGGCAGTCCGGGGCGTGCGCGCCGGGCAGGTAGCCCAGGCTCATCAGGAACTCGCCGGTGATCTCCCCGCCGGTGAAGCGGAAGGTCTTCTTGAACAGCTTCACCCAGCCGGCCTTGTCCAGCGGATGGTGGGCATCCAGCCAGCCGACGAAACTGCCGTGGCTGGCCCGCAGCTGCTGGATCACCTGGGCGTTGTGGACCGCTGCGTGCACCTTGAGCCGGTTGCGGATGATGCGGGCATCGTTGAGCAGGCGCTCGATCTCACGCTCGCCATAGGCGGCCACCGTGTCCACGTCGAAACCATCGTAGGCCGCACGGAAGCCCTCGCGCTTCTTCAGGATGGTCTCCCAGCTCAGGCCGGCCTGGTTGATCTCCAGGATCAGGCGCTCGAACAGTTCGCGCTCCTCACGCTGCGGGAAGCCGTACTCGTGGTCATGGTAGTGGCCGTGGACCGGATGGCCGGGGGCGATGAGGCAGTAACCGGACACGTGCAGCTCCTTGCGATGGCGGATCAGGCGCACGGGCCGGGGCACGCACGCAGGCCTGCATTATGTCAGCGCGAAAGCGCACATCACGGCCAGCGGCTAGAATGGGGCCATGTCTGAACTGTCTACTTCGCTTGCCCACCACCTGCTGGTCGCGCTGCCGTCGCTGACCGACCCCACCTTTGCCCGTACCGTGGCGCTGATCTGCCAGCACGACGAGAACGGCGCGATGGGCGTGCTGGTCAACCAGCCCTCCGAGTACACCCTCGGCGAGGTGCTGGCCCAGATGGAAATCACCACCACCAGTGACACCCTGCCTGGCCAGATCGTGCTCAACGGCGGCCCGGTGCATCCCGAGCGCGGCTTCGTGATCCATGACGATGCGCGCAACTGGGATTCCAGCCTGGCCGTGGGCGAGGGCGTGTTCCTCACCACCTCGCGCGACATCCTTGAAGCCATGGCCCGTGGCGAGGGCCCGCGCAATGCGCTGGTCACCCTGGGCTGCGCCGGCTGGAGCGAAGGGCAGCTGGAATCCGAGCTGGCCGAGAACAGCTGGCTGGCCGTGCCGGCCGACGCCGAGCTGTTGTTCAACACGCCGTTCGAACAGCGTTGGCAAGGTGCGGCGGCACGTATCGGCGTGGACCTGTTCCGCCTCACCGATTACAGCGGCCATGTCTGAGCCGGCCACGCCAGCGCCTGCTGCGGCCACGCCGCCAACCATCCGCCGTGATGGCACGGTGCTCGGCTTCGACGTCGGTTCGCGCCGCATCGGCGTGGCCATCGGCAGCTCGTTCGGCACCCATGCGCGGGCGATCGCGGTGGTCGATGTCCACGGCCATGGCCCGGACTGGACCGCGGTGGTGCGCCTGATCAAAGAGTGGCGGCCGGACGGCCTGGTGGTCGGCGATCCGCTGACCCTGGACGGCCAGGACCAGCCCAGCCGCAAGCGTGCGCAGGGCTTTGCCCGCCAGCTGCGGGAACGTTTCAAACTGCCGGTGGTGCTGGTCGACGAGCGTTCCAGCTCGGTCGAGGCGGCACGCCGGTTCGCGGTCGAGCGCGCCGAAGGCCGCAAACGCCGTCGCGATGCCGCTGCACTCGATGCAGTGGCCGCGGCGGTGATCATCGAACGCTGGCTCTCCTGCCCGGATGACGCCACCCCCGTTTCCTGACCCTCAGACCCTGCCCATGACCGCCTCGCAACTCGATTCCGATGGACGCCTGCGCCACCTGCTGACCCTGGAGGGTCTGCCCCGCGAAACCCTGCTGCAGCTGCTCGACCGCGCCGGCCAGATCCGCGACGCGGCTGTCGGCCGGGTCGGCAACAAGCGTCATGTGCTCGGTGGCTCGGCGGTCTGCACGCTGTTCTTCGAACCGTCCACGCGCACCCGCAGCTCGTTCCAGCTGGCCGCGCAGCGGCTGGGCGCGGACGTGCTGAACTTCGACGCCTCCACGTCCTCCACCCGCAAGGGCGAGACCGCCTGTGACACGCTGAAGAACCTGGAAGCCATGGGCGTGCGCGGCTTCGTGGTGCGGCATCCCGATGATGGCGCGGTGGCGGCGCTGGCCGCGGTGGCGGGCGAGGGTACCGCCCTGGTGAACGCCGGTGACGGCCGCAGCTCGCACCCGACGCAGGGCCTGCTGGACATGCTGACCCTGCGCCAGGCCAAGGGCAGCGATTTCTCGAAAATGAAGGTGATCATCGTCGGCGACGTGAAGCACTCGCGCGTGGCCCGCACCGACCTGCATGCCCTGCGCACGCTGGGCGTCGGCGAGATCCGCGTGTGCGGCCCGCAGTCGCTGTTGCCGGACGATGACACCCTCAAGGGCTGCATCGTTGGCGATGATTTCGACGCCATGCTGGAAGGCGCCGATGCGTTGATGATGCTGCGCCTGCAGCGCGAGCGCATGGAAGAAGGCCTGGTGCCCTCGCTGGAGCAGTACCACGCGCAGTACGGCCTGGATGCCGCGCGCTTGAAGCGTGCCGGCACCGACGCCGCCGTGTTGCACCCGGGCCCGATCAACCGCGGCGTGGAAGTGACCGACGAGGTGGCCGACGGCCCGCAGTCGTGGGTACTGCGCCAGGTCGCCAACGGCGTCGCCGTGCGCATGGCGGTGTTGGAGACGTTGCTGGGGTGAGCGTCAAGGGTATCGAACCGCATGCGAACCCATGACCGGTAGTGCCGGCCGCTGGCCGGCTCCGCAGAAATTCCGCCAGCGCGCAGGGTAGTGCCGGCCGCTGGCCGGCTCCGCAGAAATTCCCCCCAGCGCACAGGGTAGTGCCGGCCGCTGGCCGGCTCCGCAGAAATTCCCTCAGCGCGCTGGGTAGTGCCGGCCGCTGGCCGGCTCTGCAGCATGCATCGGCAGCCGCCCAGTGGCCGGCACTACCGGTCATCTGGCCAAAGGGTCCATGCGTACGGGTAGTCTCCGATCTGCCCTGACAGACCTGCACGGATCGGATTGCCGAGGATGTACAGCGCATGCCGATGCAGCGACTCGTCGGAACGCACGGCGTGATCGTGGTAACCGGCTTGCCACAACGCACCACCACGACCCTCAGATCGATTGATCGCCAACGCAGTCGATGATTTGAAGCGTCGAGCGATATCGGCCAGTGGCTTCGTTTCCAGTTCCACCATCCAGTGCAGATGGTCGGGCATGACCACCCAGGCAAGGGATCGTACGTATCCACGTTCGTCCATTTCCTTCAGGTGCGACATGGCAATTGCGCAGACGTCGGGATCGACAAACCAGCGCTTGCGGTTATGGCAGACCATGGTCAGGACGTAGGTCTGCCCTGGAATCGAACAGCGCCCCACGCGTAGTCGAGAAGAACTCATGGCGCATCGTGAGTGATCCCGCAGCCCCCTGGTATCGGCCAACGGCGCAGACCGTTATGGCGAAAAAAGCCAAATAAGGTAGTGCCGGCCGCTGGCCGGCTTCACGAAGCGCGGGCGATCGATGACGGTTTGCTGCAGAGC
>NZ_JBDJLE010000023.1:0-70431 GCF_039673205.1 Stenotrophomonas sp. TWI809
GGTGCAGGTGACGCCGATCGATGCGGCGCGCTTTGCGGCGGATCTGGCGGCCGACCCGATGGCGACGGAGAAGCTGGCCAGCGGCATCGATGCGTTCGCCAAGGATCTGGACGCGTTGCGGCAGACGATCCGCGAGCGGCTGTAAGCGCGCATGGCTGGATGGCTGCGGCCTGAACGCCGCCGCTGGCGTTGACGTGGCGTGGACGCAACTTCACCCGGGCTTGCCGCCGGCAGGCAGACACTCGGGCCATGTTCCATAAACAGGGATCGACCATGAAGACGAGCTTCCGCGTGTTGTGCCTGGGCAGTCTGCTCGCCGTATCGGCCGTTGCCGGCGCCCAGACCTATGGCCCCAAGGACGAGGGACGCCGCTTCAACGACGGCAGCAAGGTGGTGTGCCACAACGTCGAGGTCCAGCGTAATTCCAAGGATCCCAACCGCATCACCGGCACCGCGACCGGCGCGGTCGTGGGTGGTCTGCTGGGCAACCAGGTGGGTGGCGGCAACGGCAAGAAGCTGGCGACGGTTGCCGGTGCCGTGGCCGGTGGTGCCGCAGGCCGCCAGATCCAGGGCAACCAGCAGTCCAAGAATGGTGATCGCGTGGTTGAGCGTCGCTGCGAACGTCAGTACCGCTGATCAAGCGCCGCCCACTGCCCTGCAGTTCCGGCGTGCAACAGGATCAAAAATGACGGCCCGGTGGGTCGTCATTTTTTTTGTGCGCGGCCCGCAGGCCGGATCAGCGCAGCGGCGGACTGCCTGCCAACGTGCGTGCCCCGGTGATGATCATCCGCAGCATCTGGGTCAGCTGCTCGATCAGTTCCGGATCCTTCTCCGGCGGCAGGTCAACCGCCGTCGCACCCATCGCAAACACCAGCCGGGTAATCGCCTTGGAGGCCAGGGCCGGTTCATGCAGCCGCGCGCCGTCGGCGGCCGCCAGGCGGATCAGGTCGACCCGCAGTTCGTCTTCGAAGTAATTCAGTTCGCGATCCACCGCATGCTTGAACGCATCCGAGCCGGCCGTGCCTTCGCGCAGCAGGACATGGAGCAGGCGGTCATCGGCGCGCAGCTGCTCCATGAAGGTCTCCACCGACAGCCGGATCACGCTGCGGTCGGAGGAGGCGGCGCGCTGGCGCGCCTCGCCGATGATCGTGCGCAGCGAGCGCCCGGCCAGGTCGATCAGGGCCACGGTCAGCTCGTCCATGTCGCGGAACTGCCGGTAGAACGAGTTCGGGGCGATCCCGGCTTCACGCGCGACCTCGCGCAGGCTCAACGTGGAGACGCTGCGGTGCGGGCCGATCAGGGCCAATGCCGCGGCCAGCAGATCCTCGCGGGAGATGGAGGCTTTGCGCGCGGGATGGGCGTCGTCGGAGGCGGGCAGGGGCAGGTCTGGGGAGGTCATCAGGGGCAGCGGGGTCAAGTCCCTGAATCATAGCCCGTCCCGGCAATATACAACTGTATACACAGTCGTATGCTCGGCCGTATAGTGCGAAGCATGAGCACCGTCCCGCGCATTGCCGCCCGCCGTCACGCCGCCAGCCCCCGCCGCTGGGTCCCCGAAGCGCTGTTCGACTTCTGGGGCACCCGTCTGCACCCGCTGTGGACGCTGCGCCGCCCCTTGGCCCGGCTGCTGTCGCGCACCGCCGAGAGCGCGGATGCGGTCACCCTGGTGCTGAAGCCCAACCGCCATTTCCGTGGTCTGCTGCCGGGCCAGCACGTCACCCTCGGCGTCGAAGTCGATGGCCGCCGCCTGTCGCGCAGTTACAGCCCGACCGTGCTGGCCGACGGTCGCTTGGCGATCACCGTCAAGGCCATCGCCGGCGGTGCCGTCAGCCAGCATCTGGCCCATGCCGCGGCGATCGGTGAGGTCTTTGAGCTGGGCCAGGCGTTCGGTGAAATGACCTTGCCCAAGGCCTCTGGCGCGCGGCTGTTGCTGCTGGCCGCTGGCAGCGGCATCACCCCGATGCGCGCGCTGCTGCGTCAGCTCGATGGTGCCGGCATGCCGGGCCAGGTGGACCTGGTGTACTGGGCACGCCGGCGTGAGGAAGTCTGTTTCGCCGAAGAGCTGGCCGCGCTGGCGGCGCGCCATCCCTCGTTCACGCTGCACATCGCGCTGACCCGCGACCCGGCGGCACCGGCGTCGCGTGTGGATGCATTCGCCTTCGCGGCGCTGGGCGATCTGAGCACCGCCCGCACTCTGGTGTGCGGCCCGGGTGGCTTCGTCGATGCAGCGCAGGCGCGGCTGCAGGGCCAGGTCGCGTCGCTGCAGTCCGAGGCGTTCACACCGCCAGTGCTGCCGGATGCCGAAGCGGGCACGGTGCAGGTCGAACTGCGCCGCAGCGGCCGCACGCTTGCCCTGCCACGCGGCACGTCGCTGCTGCAGGCGCTGGAAGCCGAAGGGCTGCGCCCGGCCAGCGGCTGCCGCATGGGCATCTGCAATACCTGTGTCTGCGGGAAGGTATCCGGCGTCACCCGCCACACCCTGACCGGCGAGCACGCGGCCGAACCGGCCACGCAAGTAAAGCTGTGCGTGAACAGCGCCAGCACCGACCTGATCCTGGAGCTGTGACCATGTCTTCCGTGCACAACCGCGCGCTGTCCCCGGCCGAACTGCAGGCCTTCGGCGCTGAACTCGATGCACTGCGCGCGCGCCAGCTGGCCACGCTCGGTGCGCGCGATGCGCGTTACATCCGCCGCGTCGTGGCCGCCGTCCGCTGGACCGGCGTGGCCGGCCGCGCGTTGCTGTTCCTCGGTGCCTTCGTGCACAGCGTGCTGATCCCGGCGTGGATTGCCGGCGTGGTGATGCTGGCGCTGTCCAAGATCCTGGAAAACATGGAGCTGGCGCACAACGTCATCCATGGCCAGTACGACTGGATGGGGGATCCGCAGCTGCAGGGCAGCACCTACGAGTGGGATATCGTCGGCACCGCCGACGCCTGGCGCAAGACCCACAACTTCCGCCACCACACCTACACCAATGTGCGCGGGTTGGACGACGATATCGGTTACGGGCTGCTGCGCATTTTCCCCGAGCAGCGCTGGCGCCCGTTCTACCTGATGCAGCCGGTGGTCGCGGTGGTGTTCGCGCTGCTGTTCGAATGGGGCATCGCGATCCAGGACCTGCGCCTGGGCCGCGTGTTTGCCGGCAAAATGACGCTCAAGCAGCTGGGCAGGCAGTTCCGCCCGGTCGGCCGCAAGATGGGCAAGCAGATGTTCAAGGACTACCTGCTGTTCCCGGCGCTGGCCGGCCCCTTCTTCCTGCCGGTGCTGCTGGGCAACGTGGTCGCCAACCTCATCCGCAACGTGTGGACCTACGTGATCATCTTCTGCGGCCACTTCACCGCCGAGGCCGAAACCTTCCCGAAGGAATGCGTGCGTGATGAGACCCGTGGCCACTGGTACCTGCGCCAGCTGCGCGGCTCATCCAACCTGACCGGCGGCAAGCTGATGAACGTCATGTCGGGCAACCTCAGCCACCAGATCGAGCATCACTTCTACCCCGACATCCCGGCCAACCGCTACGCGGCGATCGCGGTCGAAGTGAAGGACATCTGCGCGCGCTACGGCCAGCACTACAACACCGGTTCGCTGCCGCGGCAGTTCGGCCAGGTGATGTGGCGGATCGTGCGCCATGCCTTCCCGAGCAAGCCGGGCCGCGCGCGTGCGCTGCCGGCGGTAGGTGAGGCCAGCCGCCAGCCGGGCTGAGCCGGGCTAGAGCGGCAGTTCCAGCTGCAGGCGCAGCAGCGGGGATGCCCTGCGCTGGCGCCGCAGCTGCTCGGTACCGTCTTCGCTGACCCGCTCCTGCCCCGTGTGCAGCGCCCGGTGCAGCGCGTTGTTGAGGCTCAGCCGCAGCTTGCTGCCTGCGCGCAGCGACCACAGCGAGTACAGGTCCAACTCGCGCCCGTACGCACTGATCTCGAACTGGCCGGGGCTGACCTGCACCGTGCCGCCGGTGCGGTAGGTGTAACTGCCGCCGACCGTCCAGCCGGTGCGGATCTCGTAATCCGCGCCCAAGGTGCCGCTGAAGCGCACCTGCTCATCAAGCCGGTTGTCCGGACCGGGCACATCATCCACGCGCGAATCGTTGGCGGTCGCATTGAAACGCACCGCCACGGCCGGCGCGCCTGCGATCAGCTGCGGCAGACGGAATGCCGTATCCATCTCCAGCCCCCAGGTCATCGCAGTGCCGCCGTTGACCGGCGTGGCCACCCAGCGACCGTCCTGCAGATGTGTTTCGGTGCGGATCACCTCACTGATCCGGCGCGCATAACCGCCGATGCTGAGCTGCGCGCCGTCCTTGCCGTAGGTTTCGTAGGACAGGTCCACGCCGGTCGCCAGTTCGGGCCGCAGCGCCGGGTTGCCGCGTTCGTCGGGGTTGAGCGGGCGGTTGTTGGTGGAGGTGTACGGGCGCGGGATCAGCGAAGCCAGCGTAGGCGAGCGATAGGTCCGGGTCAGCGCGACGCGCAGCTGGTCGCCCCGGGTGCCGGGCATTTTCCAGAGTGACTGCAACACCGGTGAGAGCACCTGGTCACGGCGCTGAATGCCGCTGAAGCTGCTGCCGTCACTGCGGGTATCGATCTGTTCCCAGCGTGCGCCGGCATAGAGGGACCAGCGCTCGCTCAGCGAGATGTCATCCTGCACGTACAGCGCCAGGCGACGGATGCGCGCGTCGAAAGCCAGGTCGCTGATCGCCACCACGCCGCCCTCGTGAACAGGCAACAGCTGCTGCACGCGTGTTTCATCGCGGCGATCCTCGCTGCCCTCCCAGCCGAGCTGCAGCGCATGCCGCCCGCGGGCGGGCAGCGTGTACTTGCCACTGCTGTTCAGATCGCCCACGGTCAACCGCGCGTCGGTGTGGTCCTCCAGGTTCTGTCGCCCATCCGCTGCCTGGCCCTGTTCGCGATAGGTGTAGCGCTCGCGGTTGCCGCCCAGGCGCAGCTTGGTGGTGAACGTGCCGCCCCGTTCGAACGCCCGCGTCCACGTCATGCTGCCATTGGCCTGCGCCACGTCGATGCGCGTGCGTTGTTGATAGCGGGTAGTCTGTAGTGGGGCGCCGAGCGTGGTGGCCCAGTCGATGTCGGTGATGCGGTTGAACCGGCTCGCATCGGCGAAGCCCTGCAGCGCGAAGATATCGCCGTTCTCCAGCGTCGCTTCGAGGCTGGGGGCCAGTGAGAGCACATCGCGGTTTCCGCTGGCGCGCAGGGAGGTGTCACGCAGGGTGGTCGGTGTTCCCTGCCGATTCCATGCACGCTCGGTACCGGTTTCCTCGACCAGGAACTCGCGGCGCGATGCGGTCGCCGTGATCGCGCTGCTGCGGTGGTCGTCGCGCCGGTTGCGCTGCCAGCTGACCGAGGGCGTGTTCCGGCCGTTGCTGTTGCCCCAGGCCACCGACAGCTGCCCGCTGTCCTTTCGCGCGCCTGCGGCCAGCACGATGTTGATCGAGCCGGCGATCGCTTCGGCGCGCTGGTCGGCGGTGGGTGCGCGGATGATCTCCACGCGCTCGACCATCTCCGGCGTGAGCGAGTCCAGGTCGAACCCGGCGGGCGCTTTCTGGCCGTTGAGCAGGATCTGGGTATAGCCCGCACCCAACCCCCGCAATGACAGCGTGCCGCTGCGGCCGGGCGCACCCGTGCCGACGGTAATGCCGGGCAGGCGTTTGAGCGCGTCCACCAGACCGATGTCGCCGTACTGGCGCAGCGCTTCAGCGTCGACCACGATCCGGGTGGCGGTGTCCTCGCGGCGTGCGTCGTACACGGTGCCCTGCACCTGCACGGTCTCCAGTTCGGTGGGCGGCGGCGCCTGCTTTGCGGGCAGTGACTGTCCAGCGCTGGAGAACGCGGCACACAGCGGGGTCAGGGCAAGTACGATGCGGAACGTCGGTGACATGGGGCGGTCCGTGCAGGAGGGCAGGGGGCATTTCGCGGGGCAACACGCGCCCCTCCTGTGGCCAGGAAAACGAAATGCAGCAGTGGGGTGGGGATGTGGAGCGGGTTAGCCGGTCATGGCAGGTGCGCCTGCGGATCGACGCGCTCACCGTTGCGGAGCATCTCCAGATGCAGGTGCGGTCCGGTCACGCGCCCGGTGCTGCCGACCCGTGCGATCTGCTCGCCGGCGTGGACCTGCTGGCCGACCACCACATCGGCGCCCTGCAGGTGCGCGTACAACGTCTGCCAGCCCTGACCGTGGTCGATGACCACCACCGTGCCGTACTGCGGACCGTCGGGGTAGGCGGTGGTTGCCGCCACGATGCGGCCGTCTGCCGGCGCGAGGACCGGCGTGCCCGGGCGCGCGCCGAAATCGGTGCCGCGATGCGGTCGCTGGCGGATGCTGCCGGTATCGCCGAAATGTCCGGTGATCCTCGGTGCGGCCAGCGGTGCCTGGAACTGCACCTCGATGGGGGCCTCGCTCAACGGCGGCAGCGGCAGTGCCGCCTCCGTCGCCGAGAGCTCGTTTGGGGTGCCAGTGACGGCGGGGCCCGGCACGGGGCGCGCGGCACTGGCCTGCATGACCAGCAACAGGGCGCCGATCAGCAGTGCGCTGCCCAGCAGCAGCGCGCGTCGCGATCCCGACAGCGGCCGCGCGGCATCGCCATGCAGCATGTGCCGGATGCGGATTTCATGCCCGGCCAGATCGCGGTGGGTCAGGGCGGTGGTGGGTGCGTGAGCCGCTGCGGAAAGGCGCAGCGTGCGCACATACGCCGTGGCGAAGTCACGCCCGCCCTGTGCATCCCCCGCGAGGGCCTGCGCATCACATCGCAGCTCGGCCGCCAGCTGCACGCGCGCGGTGAGGCGGCGCAGGAACGGGTTGAACCACAGCAGGGCGTTGAGTATCGCCATCAGGCCGGCGCGCTGCGGATCGCGGCGCGTCAGGTGCGCCGCCTCATGGCCCAGGATCAGGTTCAGTGCACGATCCTCCAGCTGCTCCACGGCCGAGAGGGGCAGCACGATCAGCGGGCGCGGCCAGCGCACCGCGAACGGACTCACCGGCAGCGCGCTGACCCGGCAGACGATGCCGGCCGAGCGCAGCCGCTGCGCCGACGCACGGCTGCGCGGGCCCGGCCAGTCCTCCGCTGCGATCGGCAGGGTCGCCCGGCACAGCCGGCCGGTCGCCCGCGTGCCAACCAGCACGCGCAGCAATGCGATACCCAGGCCGGTGACATAGAGCGCGGCCAGCCACGTGGTAGTGGCCACCCCCGCCCAAGGGGAACTCACCAGGCCCCCTTCCGCCGCACCGGCAGCCCCGAGGTCCAGCGCGACCGGCAGCGGCATCATCAGTGCCGGTGGCAACGAGATGAGCGGTGCGGGGGCCCACAGCGCCATACCCACCGACAGCAGGACCGGCATCACCGCCAGCAACCACACCCCCATCCAATAGCCATACGCGGCGTGGGAGAGACCCAGACGCCGGTGGACACGTTGCCCGGCAGACCACGCTACCCAGCCGCCCGCCAAGGCGCCAACGGCATGCACGCCCCAGAAGCCCAGCGTCAGCCCACTCATGCCGGATCGTCCTTGGCGGGGGCACGCAGCAGCGCATCGAGCTGCTGCAGTTCCTGTTCGCTGAGCAGGCGGCTGTCGGCGAAGGCCTGCGCCGGCAATGCGCCATCGATCTCGAGCACCCGGCGCGCGAAGTCCGTGCTGAGTGCGGCCAGTGTGGCCACCTTGCCGACCTTGGCGCGGTACATGTTCAGCCCGTGCTCGACGGTTTCTTCCACCAGCCCTTTGTCGACCATGCGTTCGAGCGTCTTGCGGGTGGACGAGTAGGACCAGTCCAGCGCCGCGGCGGCGCCGTTGTGGACTTCGCGCGCACTGCAGGCGCCCTGGCGCCACAGCGCTTTGAGCAGTTCCAGTTCGGCATTGGAAGGGGTAGGCAGCGCAGACATGGCAATCCCGGTGTGGCGAGGTGTCGCAAGTGTGCGACACGTGTCGCATGGAATGCAACAGGGGTGTCATTGATGCGGATCAATGCCGTCACAGGTGGCGTGCGTACCATCCAGATGTGCAGCGCGGTGCCGGGAGGGGGCCGTGCGGTAAGGAAACCGTGCTGCCAGGCACCGGGCGACCGGTGCCTCCTGTAGGTCCATCGAAAAAGGAGTGGTGATATGGCTGTCGAGCAACAGGGCGTGCACCGGGCACCGGTGATCGATAAAGAACCCGATGCCACGGGGGCCTACTGGTCCAACCGGCCCGAGAACACACTGCCGCCGCCGGACATGATGGGTGCCTACATGCGCAATCGCCCGGTCGCACCGGCCGGCGTGGCGAACCGCAAGGCGTGGATCATCGGCACCGGTATTGCCGGCCTGGCCGCGGCGTTCTATCTGATCCGCGATGGCGGCATGCCGGCGGCGAACATCACCCTGATCGACAGCCTGGACATCGAAGGCGGTTCGCTCGATGGGGCCGGCGACCCCGAGCAGGGCTACCTGGTTCGCGGCGGCCGCGAGATGAACTGGAACTACGACAATTTCTGGGACATGTTCCAGGACGTGCCGGCACTGGAACTGCCCGCCGGCTACAGCGTGCTGGACGAGTACCGGGCGGTGAACGACAACGACCCGAACTACTCCAAGGCCCGGCTGATGCATCAGCAGGGGAAGATCCAGGACTTCGCCACGTTCGGGCTGAGCAAGCCGCAGCAGTGGGAACTGGTCAAGCTGCTGCTCAAGCGCAAGGAAGACCTCGACGATGTGACCATCGAGGACTACTTCAGCGAAGGCTTCCTGCAGAGTAATTTCTGGTTCTTCTGGCGCTCGATGTTCGCCTTCGAGAACTGGCAGAGCCTGCTGGAAATGAAGCTGTACATGCACCGTTTCCTGGATGCCATCGACGGCTTGAACGACATGTCCGCGCTGGTGTTCCCGAAATACAACCAGTACGAGAGTTTCGTCAAACCGCTGGTGAAGATGCTGCGCGACCAGGGGGTGCAGGTCACCTTCGGTACCCGCGTGTACGATCTGGACATGCGCGTGACAGGCGATACCCGCACCGTCACCGGGCTGCGCTGCCGTGTGGCGGGCAACGATACGCTGCTGCCGGTGGCCGAGGGCGACCTGGTGTTCGCGCTGACCGGCTCGATGACCGAGGGCACCGTCTATGGCGACATGGACACGGTGCCGGTGCTGCAGCGTCCGCGCGAAACACCGGGGCAGGACAGTGACTGGGCACTGTGGCGCAACCTCGCTGCACAGTCGCCGATCTTCGGCAAACCGGAGAAATTCCACGGTGACATCAACCGCTCGATGTGGGAGTCGGCCACGCTGACCTGCCGCCCCTCGCCACTGGTGGACAAGATCAGGGAACTCTCGGTCAACGACCCGTACTCGGGCAGGACCGTGACCGGCGGCGTGATCACCTTCACCGACTCCACCTGGGTGCTGAGCTTCACCGTCAACCGCCAGCCGCACTTCGTCGACCAGCCAAAGGATGTGCTGGTGGTGTGGGTGTATGCGCTGCTGATGGACCAGAACGGCAACCACGTGGCCAAGCCGATGCCAGCCTGTACCGGCCGCGAGATCCTGGCCGAGCTGAGCTACCACCTGGGCATCGTCGATCAGCTTGATGAGATCGTCGCCAACACCAAGGTGCGCACCGCGCTGATGCCCTACATCACGGCGCAGTTCATGCCACGCGCGGCCGGCGACCGCCCGCACGTCGTGCCCGGGGGCTGCACCAACCTGGGCCTGTTGGGGCAGTTCGTGGAGACCCACAACGATGTGGTGTTCACCATGGAAAGTTCGGTGCGCACCGCCCGCGTGGCGGTGTATACGCTGCTGGACCTGCCCAAGCAGGTGCCGGACCTGAGCCCGACCCAGTACGACATCCGCAACCTGATCAAGGCGGCGCGTGCGCTCAACAACAACGCACCCTTCCCGGGCGAGCGACTGCTGCGGCGGGTGCTCGACAAGACCTACTTCGCGCACATCCTGCCGCCGCTGCCGGACACCGAACACAGCCGTACCGGCTTCATGGAAGAGGAGGTGTCCTGGCTGGTCGGCAAGGGCGGCAGCGCGTTGAAGGATCTCTCCACGCGGCTGGAAACGCTACGCGAGAATCTGGCCAAGCGCGGGAAGTAGCCCGGTTGCGGTGCCGCGGTGATGGAGATCGCCGCGGCACCGCCGCCCCATGGGGATGGGGATCGGCGATACTGCAGGCTGATCGCCTGCTGTGATGCACGGACCCGCCCCACATGTCTTTTGACGCGACACCTCCAGCGGCCGAGCGCCAGGATGTCACCCGTTTGCTGCGCCGTTGGAGCGAGCAGCAGGACATCGCCGCCCGCGATCAACTGCTGGCGCTTCTGTATGCGCAGCTGCGTAGCATGGCCGTGGCGCGGCTGGGCACCCCCCAGGATGGCGTGCTGCAGCCGACCGTGCTCGTGCACGAGGCCCTGATGCGGATGATCGGTGGGGAGATCGGCTACCGCGATCGCGTGCATTTCCTTTCATTGGCGGCGCTGAAGATGCGCAGCGTGCTGGTGGACCACGCACGCGCGATGGCGGCTTCCAAGCGGGGCGGAGGTGCGATCAACCTGACCCTGTCGTATGCCGACCTGGAAGCCAGCCCTGATCACGATGCCTTCGAAGTGCTGGCCCTGAACCGCGCGCTGGAGGAACTGGCCGCCCTGGATGAGCGCGCCGCACGCACGGTGGAATGGATGTACTTCGGTGGCATGAGCCGCGAAGAGATTGCCCTGGCGCTGGATGTGTCGGTGCCCACGGTCGATCGCGATCTGCGGTTTGCCAAGGCGTGGTTGAACCGGCATCTGGCTGGGCCGGCCACGCGCGCATGACCGGCCCAGACCGCTGGCAGACGGTGCGCGGGCTGTTCGACGCGGTCTGCGATCTGCCCGAGGCGCGCTGGCGCCCGGCGCTGGGTGAGCTGTGCGATGACCCGGCCGCGATCGACGAAACGCTGCAGCTGCTGCGCGCGCAGACCGCCGACCTGGGCCGGGTCGAGCACGCGCTCGCCGCCGTGATGGCCGCGATGGATGATCCGGCCACGCTGGTCGGGCAGCGGCTTGGCCCGTGGCGCCTGAGCCGGTTGCTGGCCGTCGGCGGGATGGGGGTGGTGTTCCTGGCCGAGCGCGCCGATGCGTTGTACCGGCGCGAAGTGGCGATCAAGCTGATCCGCCGCGCCTACGACCCGGTACTGGCCACGCGGCTGGCCAGTGAAAGCCAGATCCTGGCCGACCTGCAGCACCCGCATATCGCCCGGCTGTATGACGTGGGCGTGGCCGAGGGCGGTCAGCCCTACCTGGTGATGGAATACGTACAGGGTGAACCGCTGGACGACGCCTGTCGCACCCTGGCGCTGGATCTGGCCGCACGCCTGCGCCTGTTCGTGCAGATCTGCGGCGCGGTCCAGGCCGCACATTCCCAATCCGTGGTGCACTGCGACCTCAAGCCCGGCAACGTACTGGTCCGCCCCGACGGCCAGCCGGTCCTGCTGGATTTCGGCATCGCGCATCTGCTCGGTGACGCCAACGATGCCGCGGCCTTCCTCACCCCGGCCTATGCCAGCCCCGAGCGCCTGGCAGGGCGCCCGGCCAGTGTGGTGGGCGATGTCTACAGTCTGGGCGTGATGCTGGAGGCGCTGCTGCAGGCCACGCCGCCGCCGGCGCGCGGCGTGCCCGCCGACCTGCTGGCGGTCGCGGCCAAGGCCGCTGCCGCGGATCCGGCCGAACGTTATGCCTCTGCCGACGCACTGGCCGAGGATATTGAACGGTATCTGGCACATCGCCCGGTGCGCGCGCGTCGGCCCAGCCGCTGGCATCGTGCGCGCCTGCTGCTGCGGCGGCAATGGCGCGCCAGTGTGATCGTCGCGCTGGTGGCGGTGATCGTGCTGGCCTTCGTGCTGCGCTTGAGCGAGGCGCGTCGGCAGGCCGAGCAGAATGCGGTGGCTGCCGCCGGCATCGCCGATGTACTGGTGGCCGCCTTCGATGCAGCCGATCCGGGGCTGCGCCACGGCACGCCGATGACCGCGCGTGAGGTGCTCGATCTGGGCGCACGCCGGCTTGAGCAGGACCGCACCGTGTCGCCCGCGGTGCGCGCGCGGATGCAGGCTGCATTGGGGCGCGCCTACCAGAACCTGGGTCAACCGCAGGATGCGCAGGCCCTGCTGCGGGACAGCGTGGAGGGGCTGGTGCACACGCGCGCCGCGCCGCATGAGATCGCCGACGCCCGCGCCAGTCTGGCGGTGCAGCTGCTCAGCGCCGGGCGTGAGAAGGAGGCGCTGGGCAGTGCAGAGGACGCGTTGGGCCTGCTTGAGCAGGACGATGCCCCGGCGGTGCGGGTGAAGGCCTTGAACGCCCGGGGCCTGGCCCAGGCGCAGCTGGAGCAGCCGGCGGCGGCGGAACACTCCTTCCGCTCCGCGCTGGCGTTGAGCCGGCGGGGAAACGGTGCACCGCTTCAGCGCGGCGGCCTGGCGGCGATGGCCAACCTCGGCGATCTGTACCGGAGCCAGGGCGAGCTGGACAAGGCCGAAGCGATCCTGCGCGAGGGTCTGGCAGAGGCATCGCGGGAGCATGGTGTCCAGGGGGCCGAGTACCAGCGGGTCCTGCGCGCGCTGTCCTCGACGCTGCTCAACCAGGGCCGTATCGATGAAGCGCTGGCGCTGGCCGAGCGCAGCTTCGCGCTGACCCGGCAGATGTTCGGCGCAGGCAGCAGCTACACCGCCTCGGCCGAAGCCGCGCTGGCCGGACAGTATCTCGATCTTGGCCGCTACCAGGCGGCCGATCAGCACTTCCGCAACAGCCTGCAGACCAGCGCCGCGGTGGATGGCGTGGACAGCCGCGCCTACGCGGTCAAACAGTATGCCCATGGCCTGATGGAGGAAGCCCGCGGCGACTATGTGCAGGCCGAGCAGAACTACCGCGCTGCGCTGGCGCGCTATCGGGCGCTGCTCGGGCCTGAGCATGCCGACACACTCGACGTGGACATGGTGCTGGCCCGGTTGCTGCTGCGTACCGGCCGCACGGCCGAGGCGCAGGCACCGCTGCAGCAGGTGGCCGCCCTGTGGCGGCGCGAACTCCCGCCCGAGTCGCCGCAGCTGCTGGTGTTGCGCCTGGTCGAGATTGAATGGCTGATCCGGGACGGACAGCATGCCGAGGCCGCCCGGGCCCTGGCCGCGTTCGGCCAGGCCCACCCGAGCCTGCCCCCGTGGCTGGGGCTGCGCCTGCAGATGCAGCAGGCACTGCTTGCCCAGCGCCGTGGCGATCCCGCGGCAGTGCCGCTGTCGGCCCAGCTGGTGGAGACATTCGCTGGTTTCTACGGGGCGGATTCCACGGCCACCGCCAAGTGGCGTATCCCGCTGGCGGAGGCATTGTTCGCCAACGGCGATGGCGCTGGCGCCCGCGCCCAGATCGCCCGGGCCCGGCCGCACCTGCAGGAACTGGCGCCGACGTCGGAATTTCTGAGTCGCATCAAGGGGTTGGAGCAGCGCATGGCGGATCACGACGCGGGTCTGTCCCGGGGGCGATAGTTTTGTGATGGTTTTCTCGGTTTATCGATCAGGAGGCCGATTCCGGGCCTCGTTGATCGAAGGAACGCCATGTCAAACCCTCTCCATCCAGATGCCACCCGCGCTGCAGCGCATCCGCCAGCCGCCTCCGCCGAGGCCATGGACCCACCTGAGGCGATGGAAGCACGTGAGGCCGAACTGGACACCACGCAGGCCCGCGGCCCGTTCCGTGCCTTCCGGAAGGCCTACCGCAAAGCGCGTGACTGGCATTGCTCCCGCGGGCGCGCCGCGGTGGTCGCGCTGCGCTTTGCCCTGACTGGCGACAGCGGCCGCTTCCGCAGTCACGGCGGCTGGATGGTCTCGCGCATCTACAAGCCACGGTGAGCTGCGGCGGGTTGACCGGCGGGAACGGCCTGGTCAGTCGCTTTCGCCGAGCCGGCCTTCGGCCAGCGGCACCCGCGAGCCATCCAGCAGGCCGCGGCTGAGCGCGCCGTTCTCGATGAACAGCAGCTCGCCGTTTTCACCGTTCTTGATGCTGCTGTCGATGGCGATGATGCGGTCGCCATGGAAGCTGCTGACGTGCGGCATCGAGGTGTGGCCGACCACGATGCGGGCGAGGTCGAGCTGTTTGAGCAGCGTCTCGACCTGGGCGGTATCCATGCGTCCATCGAAGTAGCCGCGGTACCAGATCGGGCTGGTCTTGCCATCGAACAGGCGGGCAGTATCCGGTGCGGCCTTGACCTGCTCCTTGGGCAGCCCGACTGCGGCCTGGTAGCCGGCGTTGGTGGTCGCCATGTTGCGCACCAGGTCCAGGTTCTCCGGTGCGATGCCGCCGTGCAGGAACAGGGTGTCCCCGACGCGCAGCAGCACCGGACGGGTGCGCAGCCACTGGCCGATCGTCGAATCCGGACCGTACAGCGCGGGGTAGGAACGGCCGAGCAGCTGCGCGGTCTTGAGGTACTTCGGGTTGACGTAGCGCAGGTCGTTGTAGAGGACCATCGTCTCGTGGTTGCCGAGCACGAAGTGCACCGCACCGCCGGCTGCCGCGGCCTGTTGCTGCAGGCTGTACAGCAGCCAGAATGCTTCGGTGACCTGCGGACCGCGGTCGAACACATCGCCCGCCACCACCAGCGTGGCGTCGCCCAGCGACCAGCGGTCTTCGCTGTCGATCACGTGGTGGGCGCGCAGCAGCGTCACGAGCAGGCCGTACTGGCCGTGGATGTCCGACAGCGCGACGATCCGCGGCGTGGCAGGGAACCGGGCGATCTCCGCCGTGCGCGGCGGCAGCACGGTCAGCGGGTGCGGATAGCCGCACTCGGGGGCGACCACGGTGGCCTCGCCGCGTGCCGGCAGCTCGCGGCGGATCACGTGGTCCTTGCACACCCAGGCCGCTTCCAGCCCCTTGGCGGTACGGAACACGTACGGTCCATCGGCATCCACATGCTCGGCCGGCGTCGCCACCTCGCGTGCAGTGGCCAGCAGCGGTGTCATCAGCAGCGCTGACTGGAGCAGCAGCAGGGCAGGGCGGGTCAGGGCGCGGCGGATCGACATCGGGGGATTCCTGTGGCGGACGGCAATGCCGCGATGCTACGCCGCACGGGGCGCGCGGGGCATGCGCCATTGGTCAGCCATGCGTGCCGCAACGGGCGGATGGGCCGGCGCTGCCGTCGGCCACACAGGGTCACCCGCGCTGCAGCGCCTTTCGCCCGGGCGCATCGGGCAGGTCATCGCTGGCCAGCACCACCCGGTCGCGGCCCCGCTTCTTGGCCTGGTACATCGCCGCATCGGCGCGCGCCATCAGCCGCTCGTAGTCGGGATGGCCATCATGCGCGGCCACGCCGATGCTGGTGGTCAGCGACAGGCTCTGGCCACTGCCCAGTTGCACCGGGCTCTGCGCGATGTGCTTGCGCAGGTTCTCGGCGATCACCTCGGCCTGGGCGGCGGTGGCGGCCACCAGCACCACCACGAATTCTTCACCGCCATAACGGAACAGGTAGTCGCTGCCGCGGGTGAGCTGGCCGAGCAGGGCGGCCACGTGCTGCAGGGCGCGGTCGCCGCCGTCATGGCCGTGCGCATCGTTGATCGCCTTGAAATGGTCCAGATCCAGCAGCAACACCGAGAACGGCGTCTGCGTGGAATTGGCCAGTTCGATTTCCCGGCGCAGCACGGTCGGCAGGAAGCGACGGTTGAGCAGGTTGGTCAGTGCATCGCTGCCGGCATCGAGCTCGCCGATCCGTTCGAACAACATGCCCATCAGTGTGCGGATCTGCGCCAGCCGCTCGCGGATGCCCTGCAATGCCCCGAAGCGCGCCGCGAAATCGGCATGCGCCAGCGCTTCCTGCAACTGCGTATCGACCGCGGCGACCAGTGCACCGACCTGGCCGGTCTCGCTGCTTTCGCCGAAACTCGGGATGCCCTTGTGGGTGAACCACAGGCCGAACTCCGATTGCGCCAGCCCGGTGAGCTCGGCCTCGGCATTCTGGCTCGCCATCGCATAGAGCAGTGCGTTTTCCCAATCCAGCAGCAGGGCGCGTTGGCGTTCGCGCTCGGTGCTGACGTTCTGCACCAGCGAGAACAGGCGATACGCCGCATCGGTGCGCGAAGAGCGCTCGCGTGCATGCGTGTAGGCCAGCGTCATGCCTTCCAGGGCGATATCCATCGAAGCGCTCAGGCAGTGGATCGCCGCAAACGCCGTCGTGCTTTCGTCGGCCTGCGCGATGATGCGGTCGAACAGGCGGTGCTTGAGCACGCGCGCGCCGCGCGCCACCAGATCCACCGGAATCCCCACGCGCGCATGCACGTCGCCGATCACGCGCTGCGCGGCGACCAGCGCGTTGATGCTGTCCGGCGTGGCGGTGAGGATCTGCTGCAGCCACCGCTGCATCGCCGGTTTCAGGCGCAGCCGCACCTGGTCGTGCGAGAGGAACCGGCTCGCGCGCGGGTCTTCGAGCAGCACATCGTAGAAGTGGTGGGCCAGCCCGGGCGGGCTCTCGGCCGACAGGCTCGCCAGCAGTGTCGCCGCCGCGGCCGGCGTCTGCGCCAGTGTCTGTGCCCAGGCCAGCGCCAGCGGTTGGCTGGCCTCATCAAGATTTGGAACGTTATGCACGATTGTCTTCCCGCCACACAGGCCGTCGAGAGGTAGCGGCCGGACGCTGTTGTTATTGAATGGCAAACTGAACGCTGCGGTAAGTGTAATAGTCTCCGCGCGAGGCGCTGCTTAACCTGCCGGCATTGTCCAGGAGAGCTTTCATGGGTCACGACCACGACCATCTGCCCAGCGAGATCCGCCACGAAAAACCGCTGTGGTGGGCGCTGGGGCTGACCACCACCTTCCTGCTGGTGGAGGTGGCCGGCGCATTCTGGACCAACAGCCTGGCACTGTTGTCCGATGCCGCGCACATGGCCACCGATACCCTCGCGCTGATGATCGCACTGGTTGCGGTCCGGCTCAGCCGGCGCCCGCCCGATGCCAAGCGCACCTACGGCTACGCGCGGCTGGAGGCTCTGGGCGCGATGATCAACGGCGGCATGCTGTTCGTGGTCGCCGGTTACATTCTCTGGGAAGCGGTGCAGCGCTTCCGCGCGCCGCAGGAGATCGCCTCCACCGGCATGCTGGTGATCGCGGTGTTCGGACTGGTGATCAATCTCATCTCGATGCGGCTGCTGCGCGCCGGCAGCGGCGAGAGCCTCAACGTCAAAGGCGCGTACCTGGAAGTCTGGGCGGACATGCTTGGCTCGGTCGCGGTGATCCTCGGCGCGTTGCTGATCCGCTGGACGGGCTGGAAGCCGATCGATCCGATCCTGGCCGTGCTGATCGGCCTGTGGGTGCTGCCGCGCACCTGGGTGTTGATGCGCGAGGCGATCAACGTGCTGCTGGAGGGCGTGCCCAAGGGCATGGATGTCGCGGCGGTACGCGGCACCCTGTGCGCACACGATGGCGTGGTGGACGTACATGACCTGCACGTATGGGCGCTGGCTTCCAGCACACCCGCACTGACCGCGCACGTGGTGATGGGCACCGGCGTGGATGCGGACCGCCTGCGTCGCGAACTGGGCACCCGGTTGCACGAGCAGTACGGCATCGACCATGTGACCCTGCAGATCGAGGCCGACCACTGCGGCGATCCCTGCAGCGTCGGCAGCCCCCGCGACCGGCACGCCGATGACCATGCCGGGCACGACCACGCCGCTCACGCGCACGGCAGCCACGACAGCCACGACAGCCGCCGCCCTGCACCGGACGCGCAGGGCCACCACGGGCATCCGCATCCCTGAGGGTCAGGGGCCGGCCGCGGCGGACGGGCAGGGCAGGGTTGCCGCTACAATGCGGGTCTGCCTTGCCATCTGTCGGAGATACTGCAGTGACCCGGAAACTCGTACTGTTGCGCCACGGCCAGAGCCAGTGGAACCTGGACAACCGCTTCACCGGCTGGGTGGACGTGGAACTGACCGAACAGGGCCGCCGCGAGGCCGCCGCCGCCGGCCGCCTGATGCGTGAAGAAGGGCTGCAGTTCGATGTCGCGCACACCTCGGTGCTCAAGCGCGCCATCCACACCCTGCAGGGTGCCCTGGCCGAACTGGACCAGGACTGGCTGCCGGTCAGCAAGAGCTGGCGCTTGAACGAGCGTCATTACGGCGGCCTGCAGGGCCTGGACAAAGCCGAGACCGCCGCCAAGCACGGCGAGGACCAGGTCAAGATCTGGCGCCGTTCCTACGACATCCCGCCGCCGGCGATGGACATCGAGGACCCGGGCCACCCGATCCACGACCGTCGTTATGCCGGCCTGGACCGCAACGCGCTGCCGGGCACCGAATCGCTGGCCACCACGCTGGACCGCGTGCTGCCGTACTGGTTCGATGCGATCGCCCCCCAGCTCAAGGACGGCAAGACCGTACTGGTCACCGCCCACGGCAACTCGCTGCGCGCGCTGTACAAGTACCTCAACAACGTCTCGCAGGAAGCCATCCTGGAGCTCAACATCCCGACCGGCATCCCGTTGCTGTTCGAGCTCAACGACGACCTGACCGTGCAGTCGTTCCGCTACCTGGGCGACCCGGAAGCGGCGCGCAAGGCGGCTGAGGCCGTGGCGAACCAGGGCAAGGCGAAATAACAACGAAAGGCCGGCGCAAGCCGGCCTTTCCACTTTTGTCCCAATTCCCACATTTAAGGGCGCTCGCGCACCATTCGATTTTGTGATGCTTATGCGAGCGCTTCTGCATCTCATGAAATGCGGTCGCGTGCAGCTATGCTTTGCTTCGAAAGGTGCATGATTGATCCAATTACGTTCGAGACTCTTTTGGATTGAAGCGCCATAGCGATGAATTCATCGAGATCACTCTCTGTAGTGATTGCAAGAGGGGGTGCAAAGGGGCTTGTCTCCAGGCCAATTTCTTCGGCAAGGATGTTGTCCAATGAGAATTTGACAGGAAAAAGGCCGATGTCATGCGAAAAAGTGAGCATCGTGTAGCGATAGTTTTTCAGCTCTTTTCCGTAGATGTCGAACCTGTAGACGAAATCATTCCTCATTTCGTTCGAGATGAGTTGAGGTGAAACTTCGGAAACCTCTGCCCAAACTAAATTGTTGGTCAGATCGGGTAGTGCCCTAGCTTGCTTTTCAAGAATACTCTTCGTGTCAGATATTGACTTCGTCTGGAAATTGGTTGGCCAAAGGGTTTTCATATAAGATTAATTGTAGTTTAAGGAGAATGAGAGGGGTAGGTGGTCGCTCACAAGTGGCCGCCCTTTCGGGTCTATTAGGGGAGTTGTCCCGGTGTTTGTAATCAGTTGTAGTGAATTCTTAATGAGCATGGATGCAATGCTCGGGCGCAATACCACTTGGTCAAGCATGTTCCAGTAGTGAGAGAGGTGGCTAGGTGACGCGTGGTAGTAGCTTCCCGTAGGCTGATTAAAATCGCCCAGTAAGTTCCATGTGGGATTGTAGAAAAAATCATGAACCTTTCCGTTCACGGTTCTGTTTATCTTTTTGGCAATTTCCGCGCAGGGAACTGCATTGAGGCCTCCCGCCGAGATCATGCCGGGATCGAAGGGGTTCATGTTGAAATCCCCCATTGCGATTGTGTTCTGATGCCTAAAGCTCTCTTCGCCTTCTTCAATTGATGATCTGAAGTACATTGCGTTGTGAAGTTGGTCGAAATCATCTGAGTGTAGCTTGCTTGGGAGGTGCGCTAGTCCGAGTATTAGTGGGGGTAGGCCAGGTAGCGATAGTTGCTTGATTGTGTGGCGATCGGTTTCAGGGCCATGGTCAATCGTGCTTTGCGGGAATGTGGTGTAAAGCCTTATCCTATCGCAGGCGATGGAAGGCACTAGCTCATAATCATTGTTTATATTGATTAGAGCTCGCTGTACGTCTAGACCATCACCCGTATGCTCGCAAAGTACAATAATATGTGCGTCGCACTTTTGGGCGAGTTCAGAGATTTCGATTGGAAGCGACCGGCGACCCGTGTTCCAGAGCAAGAAATTTAGTTGCATTAGCAATCCTGGGTGGGCCGGGTTAAGTGTATGTGAGTGCGAGGCGTTGATGTTATCTCAGCGCTGGTCGACGTGTTAGTGCAGGTGTCTTCCGTTCATGACCTTTGGGCGATTCTTTCGTCGACTGCGACGTCTAGGATGGAAAATTAGCCGTCCAAGAGAGCCTCCATGAACATCCGCAAGCTGGTCCCGCTGGGCCTGACCGCCGCCATCGCCGTGTCGCTGGCGTCCTGTGGCAAGACCGATACCGCGCCTGCCGCCACTGCCGATGCCAAGCCGGCATTCGATCAGTCGCAGATCAAGACCGCGCTGATCTCGCTCAACAATGCCGATCTGGACACCGCCATCGCCGCCTGTACCGACCTCAACGGGTTCGTGAACAGCAAGTGGCTCAAGGCCAACCCGGTCCCGAACGACCAGACCACCTGGGGCAGCTTCGAAATCCTGCGCGAGCGCTCGCTGGAAGTGCAGCACGCGCTGGTCCAGCAGGCCGCCGCCAGCCAGGCCAAGGCCGGCACGGTGGAAGCCAAGATCGGTGACATCTGGAAGACCGGTTCGGACGAAGCCAAGATCGAGGCCGCCGGCATCACCCCGTTGCAGCCGCAGCTGGACAAGATCGCCGCGCTGAACGACACCGCCGCCATCACCCAGTACCTGCGCGACAGCCAGGCGGTGGGCCAGGGCGTGCTGTTCTCGCTGTTCGCCAACGCCGATTACAAGGACTCGGCCAACGTCATCGCCTATGTCGGCCAGGGCGGCCTCGGCCTGCCGGAGAAGGGCTATTACTTCGACGATTCGCAGGCCAAGATCCGCGATGCGTACGTTGCCTACATCGCCCAGGTGCTGACCCTGTCCGGCGTCGATGCCGAGCAGGCCAAGACCCAGGCCAAGGCCGTGATGGACTTCGAGACGCGCCTGGCCAAGGCCTCGATGTCGCGCATCGAAATGCGTGACCCCGCCAAGCGCTACAACCCGGTCAGCGCCGCGGACGCGGACAAGCTCACTCCGAACTTCAGCTGGACCGCCCTGTTCGACACCCTGAAGGTGCCGGCCGCGCAGAAGTTCTCGATGGCCCAGCCGGGCTTCTTCGGGGAAGTGGACAAGATGCTGGCCGACGTGCCGGCGGCCACCTGGCAGGCCTACCTGCGCTTCCACACCATCGATGACGCTGCGCCGTACCTGAGCAGCGCCTTCGAAAAGGCCAACTTCGATTTCTACAGCACCACCCTGCGTGGCCAGAAGGAAATGCAGCCGCGCTGGAAGCGCGTGCTGGAGTCGGTCAACGGCGCCATCGGCGAAGGCCTGGGCCAGATGTATGTCGACGCCGTGTTCCCGGCCGACTCCAAGGTGCAGATGCAGCACCTGGTGGAGAACCTCTCGGTGGCGCTGAAGGCACGCCTGGAGAAGCTGGAGTGGATGAGCGAAGACACCCGCAAGAAGGCGCTGGAGAAGTGGGCCAGCTTCACCCCGAAGATCGGCTATCCGGACAAGTGGCGTGACTGGTCGGGCCTGGAAACCAACGGCGACAGCTACCTGGGCAACATGCAGGCCGCGCGCACGTTCAACTACCGCTACATGCTCAACAAGATCGGCAAGCCGGTGGACAAGACCGAGTGGGGCATGACCCCGCAGACCGTCAACGCCTACTACAACGCCACCAAGAACGAGATCGTGTTCCCGGCGGCGATCCTGCAGGCGCCGTTCTTCGACGCCAAGGCCGATCCGGCGCTGAACTACGGCGGCATCGGTGCGGTCATCGGCCACGAAATGATGCACGGCTACGACGATTCGGGCAGCCAGTTCGCCGCCAACGGCAACTTCGACAACTGGTGGACCGACAGCGACCGTGCGGCCTTCACCCAGCGCACCGACCAGCTGGTGGCGCAGTTCGACGGCTATGAGTCGCTGCCGGGCGTGAACGTGAAGGGCAAGCTGACCCTGGGCGAGAACATCGGCGACCTGGGTGGCCTGACCGTGGCGTACGACGCGCTGCAGATGGCGCTGAAAGAAGACCCGAAGGCCAACGTCGAGGTCGACGGCTATTCGCAGGACCAGCGCTTCTTCATGAACTGGGCCACCGTGTGGCGCCGCAACTTCAATGAAGGCGAGCTGCGCGTGCGCCTGAACACCGACCCGCACGCCCCGGCCAACTTCCGCGCCAACGGTGCGCCGTCGAACATGCCGGCGTACGCGCAGGCGTTCGAGTGCAAGGCCGGCGATGCGATGGTGCGGGCCGACGACAAGCGCGTTGTGATTTGGTGATCGCACGCGGTTGAGTGACATCAAAAACCCGGCGAAAGCCGGGTTTTTCTTTTCCAGCACGCTCGCGGCAAACCAGGCCGAGACTACGTAGTGGCGGCCATCATCCGGGTGAACAGCCCGAACACCTCCGGGTCGATCAGGCCGCCCTGCTGGTCGGCAAGGATGCCCATCGCCTTGGCATGCGGCATCGGGCCGCGATACGGACGGGTGCTGGTCATCGCGTCGTAGCCATCCACGATGGTCAGCACGCGTGCGCCCAGCGGAATCTCGCTGCCCTTCAGCCCGTCCGGATAGCCGCCGCCATCGAAGGCCTCGTGATGGGCGCGGATCAGACGCGCTACCTCGGCCGCATCGGCGCGCCCGGTCGCGGCGAAGATGCGTTCTCCGCGCTCGGGATGGGTGCGCATGATCGCGCGCTGTTCGTCATCCAGCCGGGCCGGGTGCAGCAGCACGTTGTCCGGAATACCGATCTTGCCGATGTCATGGAAACGTGCGGCCAGCGCCAGATGCGCGCGCTGGACCTCATCCAGATCGCACAGGCGGCCGAGCTGCTCGCCCAGCAGGCCGACGCGGTCGCAATGGAATCGGGTGTACTGGTCGCGCATCTGCAGTGACATCGACAGGGCATCGATGGAACACGCCTGCGGATGGGCAGCGTCGAACCGGGGGGAGTCGAACATGGGGGCGTCCGGTGGTGGGCGGCCGGAAGACCGCCATCCTGGCAGGACGGCATGCCGCCCGTGCCGGTGGAAAGATAGCGCCTGGCGACCGACGCCAGGCGTGAAATCAGCGCGGGGAGAGGGTCAGCAACAGGGCCTTGGCGGCGCTGAAGCGGTCTTCCGGCAGCGGCAACGGGTGCTTGATGCGCAGCTTGTCCGGCCCGTCCATCGTGTACAGCTTGGGCTGCTTCTGGATCAGCTGGATCACCGCCATCGGGTCGATCTCCGGCTTGGGATTGAACACGATGCGGCCGCCGTTCTCGCCCAGTTCCAGCTTGCGGATGCCCAGCACGTTGGCCTGCAGCTTGAGTTCGGCGATCGCGAACAGATGCTTGGCCGGGTCCGGCAGCAGGCCGAAGCGGTCGATCATCTCCACCTGCAGTTCGCGCAGCTCAGCACTGTCACGCGCTGAGCTGATGCGCTTGTACAGGGTCAGGCGGGTATGCACGTCGGGCAGGTAGTCATCCGGGATCAAGGCCGGCACATGCAGTTCGACCTCGGCACCGCGCGCTTCTTCGCCCGCATCCAGGTCCGGCAGCTTGCCCAGGCGGATGCTGCGCACCGCGCGTTCCAGCAGCTCGGTGTACAGGCTGAAGCCGACCTCGGCCATCTGGCCGCTCTGGTCCTCGCCGAGCAGCTCGCCGGCACCGCGGATTTCCAGATCGTGGGTGGCCAGGGTGAAGCCGGCACCAAGTTCGTCCATCGAGGCGATCGCCTCCAGACGCTTCTCGGCATCGGGCGTCATCGCGCGCTTGTCCGGCACCACCAGGTAGGCGTACGCCCGGTGGTGCGAGCGACCCACGCGGCCACGCAGCTGGTGCAGCTGGGCCAGGCCGAAGCGGTCGGCGCGGTTGATGATGATGGTATTGGCGTTGGGAATGTCGATGCCCGATTCGATGATCGTGGTCGACAGCAGCACGTTGAAGCGCTGCTTCTGGAAGTCCAGCATCACCCGCTCCAGCTCGCGCTCGGGCATCTGCCCATGAGCGATGCCGATGCGTGCTTCGGGCACCAGCTCGGCCAGCTCGCGCTGCATGCGGCCGATGCTCTCCACGTCGTTGTGCAGGAAGTACAGCTGGCCACCACGGGCCAGTTCGCGCTGGAAGGCTTCGCGCAGCAGCGCGTTGTCCCAGGCGGTGATGAACGTCTTGACCGCCAGCCGGTTCGGCGGCGGGGTGGCGATGATCGACAGATCCCGCAGCCCGGCCATGGCCATGTTGAGCGTGCGGGGAATCGGCGTGGCGGTCAGCGTCAGCAGATGCACGTTGGCGCGCATCGCTTTGAGCGCTTCCTTCTGGCGCACACCGAAGCGCTGCTCTTCATCCACCACGACCAGACCGAGGTCCTTGAACTTCACGTCCGGCTGCAGCAGGCGATGGGTACCGATGATGACGTCGATGGTGCCGGCGGCGACCTTCTCCAGTTCGGCCTTGATCTCTTTGGTGGATTTGAAGCGCGACAGCACCTCCACCTTGAGCGGCCAATCGGCGAACCGATCGCGGAAGTTGCGGTAGTGCTGTTCGGCCAGCAGGGTGGTCGGCACCAGCACCGCGACCTGCTTGCCGGCACTGGCAGCGGCGAACGCGGCGCGCACCGCGACCTCGGTCTTGCCGAAGCCGACGTCGCCGCAGACCACGCGGTCCATCGGCTGGCTGCTGGCCAGATCGCGCAGCGTCGCGTCGATCGCGGCCAGCTGATCCGGTGTTTCCTCGAACGGGAAGCCGGCCGCGAACGGCTCGTACATCGCGCGGTCCACGTGCAGCGCCAGGCCGGCACGGGCACGCCGACGCGCCTGGATTTCCAGCAGTTCGGCGGCGACGTCGCGGACCTTTTCGGCGGCCTTGCGCTTGGCCTTGGTCCACTGCTCGCCACCGAGCGAATGCAGCGGCGCGGTTTCCGGCGAGGCACCGGAATAGCGGCTGATCAGGTGCAGCTGGGCGACCGGCACATACAGGCGGTCGCCCTTGGCGTACTCGATTTCCAGGAACTCGCCGGGCATGCCACCGGCATCGAGCACGATCAGGCCGCGGTAGCGGCCGACACCGTGGTCTTCATGCACGATCGGCGAGCCTTCGCTGAGCTCGCCGAGGTCGCGGATGATCGCTTCGGGCTCGCGCCCGGCCCGGCGGCTGCGGCGCTGCTGGCCGGCGCGTTCGGGAAACAGCTGACGTTCGGTCAGCACCGCGATCGGCGGGCTTTCCAGCGCGAAACCGTCTTCCAGCGGCGCCACGGTGATGCCGAAGCGCACGCTGTCGTCGGCCAGGAAGCCGGGCAGATCGGCGACCACCGGCGGCTTCAGCTCGGCGGCGAGCAGCACTTCCAGCAGGGCTTCGCGGCGGCCGGCGGAATCGGCGGCGATCAACACCCGGCCCGGATAATGACCGATGAAGGATTTCAGTGCCTCGGCAGCCGGGGCATCGCGTGCGGCCACCGGCAGCGGCGGCAGGGGCTGGTCGCCCAGCGGCTGTGCATCGCCGATGCGGTCGTGATCCAGCGGCCAGACTTCGACGCGGGCCAGGCCGTTGAGCGTGGCGCGCAGTTGCTCGGGGCTGGCATACAGCTCTTCCGGCGCCAGCAGCGGGCGCTCGACATCGTGGCGGCGCTGCTCGTAGCGGTTCTGCGTCTGCGCCCAGAAGGCGGCCGCAGCATCGAACACATTCGGCGCCAGCACCGGCAGCACGTTGGGCTGCAGGTAATCGAGCAAGGTTGCGGTCTTGTCGAAGAACAGCGGCAGGTAGTACTCGATGCCGGCCGGCGCGATACCGGCCTTGAGATCCTGGTACAGCGCGCTGCGCCGGGTATCCACATCGAAGCGCTCGCGCAGCGTGTTGAGCACCCGCGAGACGCTGAGATCATCCAGCGGTACTTCACGGCCGGGCAGCATGTGCACCGCCTCGACCTTGTCCAGCGAGCGCTGCGACTCCGGATCGAAGGCGCGGATCGAATCGATGTCTTCATCGAGCAGTTCCACCCGCAGCGGCGCCTCGGCCCCCATCGGGTAGACATCGAGCAGGCCGCCACGCACGGCGAAATCACCCGGGTCCATCACCTGCGGCACGTTGCGGTAGCCGGCCGATTCCAGGCGGCGCTTTTCCGCGTCCAGATCCAGGCGCTGGCCGACCGTCAGGTCGAAGCTGCCGCCGATGACGTACTTGAGCGGTGCCAACTGCTGCAGCAGCGTCTGCACCGGCACCACCACGATGCCGCGCTTGAGCGCAGGCAGGGCGTGCAGCGCGGCCAGGCGCTGGGAAATGATGTCCGGGTGCGGGCTGAAGGCGTCGTAGGGCAGGGTTTCCCAATCCGGGAAGGCCACGATCGGCACGTCGCCGGCAGTGCCGAGCAGGGTGTGCAGATCGGCTTCGATCTGGTTCGCGCCATGGTTGTCGCGCGCGACCACCAGCAACGGCCCGTCGTGCGACTGCGCCGCGCGGGCGATGTACCACGCCAGCGCCGTGGCCGAAGCGGGGGCGCGCCACCAGGCGCGGAGCTGTCCAGGACGTGGCAGCGGCGGAACGGGATAGGAGGTGCGTGACATGAACCGTCGATTTTAGCAGACCGCAGCGTGGCGGCCGTGTCATCCGGCGGCGGCAAGCGTACGGCCGATCCACGTTACCGGTAGTGCCGGCCGCTGGCCGGCTCCAGGCGATGCGTGATGTGCGGGCAGCCGGCCAGCCGCCGGCTCTGCCGATGAGGGCGCGGAAAGACGCCCCCGCGTCAGCTGTCGAGTTCCAGCACCATGCGCACCAGGCCCGGCGTACCGTTCGGGTGCGGGATCGGCTGGAAGCCCAGCGAGGCGGCCAGCTGCTTCATCGGCTCGTTCTCTTCGGCAACATCACCGTACAGACGATCCAGGTACTTGCCGCGCGCCCACTTGACCAGCTTGCGCATCAACTGCCTGCCCAGGCCCTGGCCGACCAGGAAGCGGCTGACCAGGATGGCGTACTCGGCCTCGCGGGTACCGGGGATGATCGAGGCACGCGCGACCGCACCCACCACGGCTTCACCGGCGGGCAGCGACTCGGCCGCGACCAGGGTGATTTCGCTCTTGGGATTGGGATGGGTCAGGCGCTGCGTCGTTTCCGGCGACAGTTCGGTTACCGACTGCAGGAAGCGGTCGCGGATCTCTTCGGGACCGAACAGACTGAAAGCGGCATGCAGCGGCGGGCCGTCTTCCGGCCGGATGGGGCGGATCAGCAGCTCGTGGCCACTGGGTGCCTTGAAAATCTCGTGCCAGGGCGGCATGCGGTTACGGGTAGCCATACCGGTGATTCCTTGGTGGTCTTCGGATTCTCGCATCCCGGGGGCAGCGTTCCGTGAACGGATCACTCACGCCGCGCCGGACGGGAGGCGCCGGCCAGGCCGGGGTTCCGGCCTGGATTCAGGGGGTCATTCGGCCTGCTTGAGCCACTGCAGGCGGGTCGAGGCGCCGGCCTCGCCCAGGTGCTGCTTGAGCGCCGGCATGGCCGGGGCCAGGACCTGGTCGAACTGCCACGGCGGGTTGAGCAGCAGCATGCCGCTGCCATTGAGCCGCAGCGGGGAGTCGTCCGGGCGGATCAGCAGCTCGGCGGTCAGCACCGATTTCACCGGCAGCGCACAGGCCTTGCGCAGGAAATGCAGGATGGTGCGGCGCTGCTTGATCGGGAACCAGATCGCAAAGCTGGCCTGCGGCCAACGGCCCAGGATCTCGGTCACCGAGGCCAGGATGGCCTGGTACTCGGCGTCCTGCCCCTCGTAGGGCGGGTCGATCAGGACCAGCCCCCGGCCGATCTTCACGCCGTTGGCCTTGGGCGGCAGCAGCTTCTTGTTCTGGGCATAGCCATCGGCGTGATACACGGCCACCCGGCTGTCATGGGCGAACAGTGCCTTCAGCGCGGTGGCTTCGGCATCCTGCACTTCACAGACGGCCATGCGGTCCTGCTCGCGCAGGGTCTGGGCGGTCAGCAGGGGCGAGCCGGGATAGCTGATCATCGCCCCGACCGGGTTGTCGGCCTGGACTGCCTTGAGATAGCGCTCCACCACCGCGGGCAGCTGCGGCTGGGCCATCAGGCGCATCACGCCGTCTTCGGCCTCCAGCGTCTTGCGGCTTTCCTCGCTGGCCAGCAGGTAGCGGCCTGCGCCGCCGTGGGTGTCCAGCACGAAGAACGGGCTGTCCTTGCGCTTGAAAGTGTCGAGCAGGGCAAGCTGCACGATGTGCTTGAGCACATCGGCATGGTTGCCGGCATGGAAGGCGTGGCGGTAATTCATCGGCGCAGTGTACGGGGCGGCGGGCCCAGCGGCTATGCTGCGCGCATGAGCCACCCCCTGCACAACGTCCTGGTGGTCGAGGACGAAACCGCCATCGCCGATACCGTTCTGTATGCACTGCGCAGTGAAGGCTACGGCGCCCAGCATTGCCTGCTCGGCGGGGAGGCGCTGGCCCAGCTGCGCCAGCACGCCTTCGATGTGGTGGTGCTGGATGTCGGCCTGCCGGACATGAGCGGTTTCGAGGTCTGCCGCACGTTGCGCACCTTCAGCGAGGTGCCGGTGATCTTCCTGACCGCCCGCAATGACGAGTTCGACCGGGTGCTCGGCCTGGAGCTGGGGGCGGATGACTATATGGCCAAGCCCTTCTCGCCGCGCGAGCTGGTGGCGCGGGTGCGCGCGCGCCTGCGCCGGTCCGCAGCCCCGGCCGACACCACCGGCTGGCAGCAGCTTGGACGCTTCTCGATCGACCGCGAGGGCAGCCGGATCCGTTTCGGTGACCAGCCGCTGGACCTGACCCGCTACGAGTACGCGCTGATGGCGGCCCTGCTGCAGCGCCCCGGCGCGATCCTCAGCCGCGCCCAGCTGATGGACCGCGGCTGGGACAGCGACGCCGACAGCGCCGACCGCACCGTCGATACCCACGTCAAAACCCTGCGTGCCAAGCTGCGTGCCGCCGGTGCCGAGACCGACCCGATCCGCACCCACCGTGGCCTGGGCTACGCACTGGAGGTGTAGGCATGCGGCTGGGCCTGAAACTGTTCCTAGGCTTCTTCCTGATCGTGGGTATCGCCGCGTTCTTCGTGATGCGTATTTTCGTCAACGAAGTGAAGCCTGGCGTGCGCCAGGCGATGGAGTCCACGTTGGTCGATGCAGCCAACGTGCTGGCTGAAATGGCCGCCGCCGATCTCAAGGCCGGGCACATCCGCGACGGCCGCTTTGTCGCCGATCTGGCGCGTGCGCAGCGGCGTGACCCGAAGGCGATGGTGTGGCGTTTTCCCAAGCGCACGCTGGATTACCAGGTCACCATCACCGATGCCAAGGGCATCGTGGTGTACGACTCGACCGGGCGCGATGTGGGGCGCGACAACTCGCGCTGGAACGATGTCTATCGCACCCTGCGTGGCGAATACGGCGCGCGTTCCAGCCCGGAAACCCCGGGCGACGATACCCACTCGGTGATGCACGTGGCCGCGCCGATCTTCGATCCGGCCGATGGGCGCCGCTTGATCGGTGTGCTCAGCCTGGCCCAACCCAACCGCAGCATCGATCCGTTCATCGCCGCCAGCCAGCGCGCCATCATGAAGCGCGGTGCCTGGCTGATCGGTCTCTCGGCGCTGATCGGCCTGCTGATGACCGCGTGGCTGATGCACGGCGTGAGCCGGCTCAATCGCTACGCCAAGGCGGTCAGCGCCGGTGAGCCGGTGCCGCCGCCGAAGCCGCGCCGCGACGAGATCGGCGATCTGGGCCAGGCGCTGGAAACCATGCGTCGCAAGCTGGAAGGCAAGGCCTACGTCGAGCAGTACGTTCAATCGCTGACGCATGAAATGAAGAGCCCGCTGGCCGCGATCCGCGGTGCCGCCGAACTGTTGCAGGAGCCGTTGCCGGATGCCGACCGTGCGCATTTTGCACGCAGCATTGAAGGCCAGGCGCAGCGGCTCACCGAAACCATCGACAAGCTGCTGGCGTTGGCCGAGGTGGAACAGTACGGCTGGCTGCACAAGCACGAGCGGCTTGCCTTGGCACCCTTGCTGCAGGCCGCGACCGATGCGGTGGCGGTGCGTGCGCAGGCGGCGGGCGTAGCACTCCATGTGGAGGTGCTGGCCGAGAGCGTGCAGGGCGACGGCTATCTGCTGCGCCAGGCGCTCAACAATCTGCTGGAGAATGCCGTGGCGTTCTCACCCGCCGGCAGCAGCATCACGCTCGGTGCGCGTGCAGAAGGCGAGGGCATCGCGCTGACCGTGGCCGACCGCGGCAGTGGCGTGCCCGAGTACGCGCTCGACCGCGTGTTCGAGCGCTTCTATTCCCTGGCGCGCCCGGGTACCGGCCAGCGCAGCTCCGGCCTCGGCCTGTCGTTCGTGCAGGAAGTGGCCCGCCTGCACGGCGGCCGGGTCAGCCTGCGCAACCGCGATGACGGCGGCGCGCAGGCGGTGTTGTGGCTGCCGTCGCGGCTGCCTTCGGTCCCGCCGCGGCGCTGACCGCCGCTGCACTTCACACTGACTTCAAACTCGGCACAAACCCCGCACACCGGCGCGCGGGAAGCTGGCCCCCTCCCAACCGAGGACGGGTCATGAAATCCCTGAAGATGCTGTTGCGGTTCGCCATTGTCGGCGGGCTGATCCTGTTGCTGCTGATTCCGCTGAGCCTGATCAAGGGGGTGATCCGCGAGCGTGAGGCCTACCGCGACGAGGCGTACCAACGCGTCGCGCAGAGCCGCGCCGGCGCGCAGATTCTGACCGGCCCGATCCGGGTGGTGCCGTGGACCGAAACCCGCGAAGTCGAGGTCGTGGATGCGGCCGGCACCAAAAAGAAGGAAAAGCAGGTTGAGCAGGGCCAGTGGCTGCAGATGCCGGCCACGCTCACGGTGGACGGCGTGATGCAGCCGGACGAGCGCCGCGTCGGCCTGTTCCGCGTCCCGGTCTATAGCTGGAAGGCCACGATCAGCGCCGCGTTCGCCGATGACGACTACCCGGTGAAAGCCGGCCGCGTGTATGGCACGCCCTTCCTGACCGTGGGCATCGCCGATGTGCGTGGCCTGGTCGGTTCGCCGAACCTGCGCGTGGATGGCAACGCCGTGACGCTGTTGCCCGATGCCGGCGGCGTCAGTGGCATCGGCACGGGCCTGCATGTCGGCTTGCCGGGCCTGGCGGATGAACGGGGTGGCGTGCTCAAGGGCAGCAAGGTCGAGCTGGAGCTGGTGCTGGATGGCACCCGGTCGCTGTCGGTGGTGCCGGTGGGCGATGACAGCCGCATCGCGCTGCGCTCGCCCTGGCCGCACCCGCTGTTCGGTGGCAGCTTCCTGCCCAACGAGCGCAAGGTCGACGCGCAGGGCTTCGACGCCCAGTGGGCGGTGTCCTCGCTGGCCTCGCGTGCCCAGCACCAACTGCGCAACCGCCCGGACATCGACGCCGAGGCGGTAAGCGTGGAGCTGGTCAATCCGGTCGATGTCTATACCCAGGCCGACCGCGCCAGCAAGTACGGCATCCTCTTCATCCTGCTCACCTTCGTCGGCTTCATCCTGTTCGAGCTGATCAAGCAGCTGCGCATCCACCC
Organism: Stenotrophomonas sp. TWI809; assembly: GCF_039673205.1. Classification (NCBI taxonomy): domain Bacteria; kingdom Pseudomonadati; phylum Pseudomonadota; class Gammaproteobacteria; order Lysobacterales; family Lysobacteraceae; genus Stenotrophomonas; species Stenotrophomonas sp. TWI809. Next base: position 31,446 of record NZ_JBDJLE010000023.1, read on the forward strand.
GCTGCAGTACCTGATGGTCGGCCTGGCGCTGGCGATCTTCTTCCTGCTGCTGCTCAGCCTCTCCGAGCACATCGCGTTCTGGCAGGCCTATGCACTCTCGGCGCTCGCCTGTATCGGCATCCAGACCGTGTATCTGTCCGGCGTATTGAAGAGCTGGAAACGCGGCCTGGGCTTCGCGCTGATGCTCAGTGCCCTGTATGGCGCGCTGTACGGGCTGCTGATCTCGGAGAACAACGCGCTGCTGATGGGCTCGCTGCTGCTGTTCGGCGTGCTGGCCGCGGTGATGTGGGTGACCCGCCGGGTCGATTGGTACGAACTCGGCGCACGCCTGAGCTGAGGAACGGACATGAGCTTGCGCCGCTGTCTGCAGGAACGAGTGCGCCGGGCGCTGCCCGCCCGGCTGGAGGTGGCTTCGCTGCTGGAGGGCGAGGCCTCGGGATGGCCGTCACCGCTGAGGGCGCTGCCCGGTACGCCGGCAGCGCCGGGGCTGCTGCGTTTCGGCTTGGCCCCGGCTACCTGCGAGGCGATCACCGTGCACGGGCTACGCTTTCTGGAACAGGCACGGCAGGCGCGCGGACGCCTGCCGCTGCCGCACTGGTGTGGCGACTATCGGCCGTGGCGTGAGGGTGCACAGGCGTTGCGTGAGGTCGGCATCCGCGGGTTGCCCGCGGACTGGCCGGTGCATGCGGCGGTCTACGCCAGCGCCTCGGAAGACCGCAGCCGCTGGTTGCTGGTACTGCCTGCCCGTGGCCAGCTCTGGTACGGCTGGATGGCGTGACCATGACTCTTGGCCCGGGGGCACCGGGACCACGCCCGATAGACTCGGGGATTGTTCGTGGTCTGGCCGAGAGGCGGGGGTAATCGTGTTCAAGTGGGGCATGTTGAGCGTGGCATTGGCATTGAGTGGCGTCGCCGATGCACAGACGAAGGAAACGGTGGACCTGGACATGGTCAGCCGCATCCGCCAGGAAGCCTTCCACCGGTCGCAGGTGATGGCGACCTTCAGCCATCTGACCGAGCAGATCGGCCCGCGCCTGACCAATTCGCCCGCGATGGGCGAGGCCAATACCTGGACCCGCAGCAAGTTCAACGAGTGGGGCCTGGTCAACGTCCATGACGAGGCCTTCGATGCGTTCGGCCGCGGCTGGGAGTTCAGCAACGCCAGCGTGGAACTGCTGAGCCCGCGCGTGGCGCCGCTGTATGCGCTGCCGAAGGCCTGGACCCCGGGCACCAACGGCCCGGTCGAGGGCGAGGTGATCAAGGTCGAGATCAAGAAGCTCGCCGATCTGGATCAGTACAAGGGCAAGATCGCCGGCAAGATCCTGCTGCTCAATGATGCACGCGACTACGAACGGGCCACCAAGTCCGATTCGCACCGCCACGATGACGCCGGCCTGGCCGAGCTGCAGGTGTTCGCGGTGCCCAAGGACGTCGCCGATGCCAAGGCCGACCGTGCCAGGAAGGCCAAGGAGTTCCTGGAGAAGCAGGAACTGACCCGTGCCACCAACGCCTTCTTCGCCGAGCAGGGCGTGCTGGCCACGATCAGCATCAGCGGCTGGGACAACGGCATCATCCGCGTCGGCGGCGGTGGCTCACGCAAGGCGGGCGAACCGGTCGGCGTGCCCGAGCTGGCGATGATGGCCGAGCACTACAACCAGCTGGTGCGGGCGGTCGACCAGAAGCAGGCGGTCAAGCTGCGCGTGAATGTCGAGGCCCGTTTCACCGATACGCAGGACCAGCCGGGCTACAACACGCTGGCCGAGATCCGCGGCAGCGGCAAGGCCGATGAGATCGTGATGCTCGGCGCGCACATGGATTCCTGGCACACCGGCACCGGTGCAGCCGACAACGCTGCCGGCGTGGCGGTGATGATGGAAGCCATGCGCATCCTCAAGGCGGTTGGCGCCAAGCCCAAGCGCACGATCCGCGTGGCGCTGTGGAGTGGCGAGGAGCAGGGCCTGATCGGCTCCCAGGATTACGTGTCCAAGCACTTCGCGCGCTACCCCGAGCCGACCGACCCGGCGCAGCTCAAGCTGCCGGCCTCGATGCGTGAACCCACCGGCGCCCTGCAGCGCCAGCGCGATTACGACAAGTTCTCGGCGTACTTCAACATGGACAACGGCTCGGGCCGCTTCCGCGGCATCTACGCGCAGGAGAACCTGGCCGCGGTGCCGATCTTCGAAGCGTGGCTGGCCCCGTTCCATGATGTGGGCGCGACCACCGTGGCCACCCGCAACACCGGCAGCACCGACCACATCGCGTTCGATCGCGTTGGCCTGCCCGGGTTCCAGTTCATTCAGGACCGCCTGGACTACTTCACCAACGTCCACCACAGCAACCTGGACACCTGGGACCACGCCGAGCCGGAGGACCTGAAGCAGGCCGCCGCCATCGTGGCCTCGTTCGTCTACAACGCGGCGATGCGCGATGAAAAGCTGCCGCGCAAGCCGTTGCTGACGCCCTGAGGAGCGGGTTACCGGGCCGGCGACGGCCCGGTGCGGGGCGTGAGATCGAGCGAGAAGACCAGGCGGTAGCCGTCTGGTGCGCCGTCTGTGGGCAGAATGCTGGTCACCATCGCCGCATTGACCGGCAACTGGTGGCCCGCGGCATCACGTGGCTCACCGAACAGTGCGGACGGATTTTCCAGCGTGCCGGTGATCTCGCCCAGGCAATGGGAGATGCTGCATTCCAAGCGGCTCAGTTTCGGTGCATCCGACTCTGTGCCCAAGCGTTGCTGCAGCGCGTGCTCATAGCTGCTGCGCACGTCCTGCGCATCCGCATCGGCAGCGTAGGCCCGGTCCAGCGCTGCCATGGTCTGCTCAAACGCGGCGGAATCATTGAGCAGTCCCCAGAGCCGATCCGAGCTCAGCGCCTCGTTCAAGACCAGCGCCGCGTCCAGATGCCCGGGCGCCGGATGAGGTCGGGTGACCAGACCGTCCGGTTGCGCGCCGGTCGCTGCAGTAGTCACGGCCGGCGGAGCTGGCCGGAGGGGCGAAGCCTGGGCCACCTGGGCCGATGGACGTGCCTGGTGCTGCGCGGGCAGCTCGTTACCGCCCGTGCCGGGTGCCGAACAGCCGCTCAGCGCGGCGAGCACCACTACGGCGGTGATCGCGCCAGCCAGCGGGCGAGGCGGTCCGGGAGGGGCAAAGCGCGACGCTGTCATGGCATGCCTGAGGAAAGCGGGGATTCCGTCATCAGACCACGCTCGCACGCAGCAGACAGTAGGGATTCTCCGATTTAGGCAGGGTCCGGCCCGGACAGGTAAAATTGCCGGGATTCCGTTTCCCGCCCTGAGCCCTCCATGACCTGCCGCACCCGTTTTGCCCCCAGTCCCACCGGCTACCTGCACATTGGTGGCGCCCGCACGGCGCTGTACTGCTGGCTGGAGGCCCGTCACCGTGGCGGCGAATTCGTGCTGCGCATCGAAGACACCGACCGCGAGCGCAGCACCCAGGGCGCGATCGACGCGATCCTGGAGGCGATGGAGTGGCTGGGCCTGGGCTATGACGAAGGCCCGATCTACCAGACCCAGCGCGTGGCCCGCTATCTGGAAGTGGCCGAGCAGCTGGTCGCCGATGGCAAGGCCTACTACGCCTACGAGACCAGGGAAGAGCTGGACGCGATGCGCGAGGCCGCCATGGCCAAGCAGGAAAAGCCGCGTTACAACGGCGCCGCGCGTGAGCTGGGCCTGCCGTACAAGGACGACCCGAACCGCGTGATCCGCTTCAAGAATCCGCTCGAGGGCACGGTGGTGTTCGACGACCTGATCAAGGGCCGCATCGAGATCGCCAACAGCGAACTCGATGACATGGTGATCTTCCGTCCGGATGGTTTCCCCACCTACAACTTCGCGGTGGTGGTGGACGATTGGGACATGCGCATCAGCGAGGTCATCCGCGGCGACGACCACATCAACAACACCCCGCGCCAGATCAATCTGTACGAGGGCATCGGCGCCCCCGTGCCGAAGTTCGGCCATATGCCGATGATCCTGGACGAGCAGGGCGCGAAGCTGTCCAAGCGCACCGGTGCGGCCGACGTGATGCAGTACAAGGACGCCGGCTACCTGCCGGACGCACTGCTCAGCTACCTGGCCCGCCTGGGCTGGTCGCATGGCGACCAGGAGCTGTTCAGCCGCCAGGAACTGATCGATCTGTTCGATGTGACCAACTGCAATTCCAAGGCCGCGCGCCTGGACATGGCCAAGCTGGGCTGGGTCAACCAGCACTTCCTGAAGACCGAACAACCGGCCGACATCGCTCCGCACCTGGTCTACCAGCTGAACAAGCTGGGCCTGGATCTGAACGCCGGTCCGGCGCCGGCCGACGTGGTGGTCGCACTGCGCGACCGCGTGCAGACGCTGAAGGAAATGGCCGAGAAGGCGGTGGTCTGGTATCAGCCGCTGACCGAATACGACGAGGCCGCGGTGGCCAAGCACTTCAAGCCGGGCGCGGAACTGGCGCTGGGCAAGGCCCGCGAGCTGTTGGGCGCGGCCGGGGAGTGGACGGTGGAGAGCGTTTCGGCGGCACTGCATGACGTGGCGACGGCGCTTGAGATCGGCATGGGCAAGGTGGCCCAGCCGCTGCGCGTGGCCATCACCGGCACCCAGGTCAGCCCGGACATTTCACAGACGGTGTTCCTGGCCGGGCGTGAAGAGGCCTTGAAACGCATCGAGGTCGCACTCACTAAAGTACCGACGGCCTGACCACAGGAGACCGCGCATGTCCGCAAAAACCGCTTGTACCGCTCCGCACCATCACGTTCACGACGCCTCCGACTTCGTGAAGGTGGTCGAGCGCGTGTGCTCGGAACGCGGGCTGCGGCTGACGCCGATCCGCGCGAACGTGCTGCGCCTGATTGCCGAGGCCGGCAAGCCGGTGAAGGCGTACGAATTGCTGGAGTGGGTGCGCAACGGCAAGGGCGTCGGTGCCGACGCCCCGCCGACGGTGTACCGCGCGCTGGATTTCCTGATGGCCAATGGCTTCGTGCACAAGCTGGAATCGGTGAATGCGTTCGTGGCGTGCCACCATCCGAGCAGTGCGCAGCATTCGGTGCCGTTCCTGATCTGCAACAGTTGCCACAGTGCGGTGGAGCTGGAGGACAAGGAGATTGTCAGCCAGCTGGAGAAGCGGGCGAAGGAGCTCGGTTTCCAGCCGCAGGCGCAGACGCTGGAAGTGCATGGCCTGTGCGCGCGCTGTGCGGGGTAGGTACCGACCGTTGGTCGGTACGCTGTTGATGTTGAAAAGCCGCGCATCTGCGCGGCTTTTTCGTTTCAAGGCGTCGCATCGGTCGGCTCGCGCCCTTCCGCAGCGGTATCCACTTTGACGATCACCGACATGCCCGGACGCAGGCGCGGTGCCAGCGGCTGATCGGGGTCGATGGAAATGCGGATCGGCAGGCGCTGGACGACCTTGGTGAAGTTGCCGCTGGCGTTGTCCGGACGCAGGACACTGAACTCCGAGCCGGTGGCCGGGGCGATCTGTTCGATGTGGCCGTGCAGCTTCTGGCCATCGAAGGCATCCACGGAGAAGGTGGCCGGTTGGCCGATGCGCATCTTCCAGGTCTGGCCTTCCTTGAAATTGGCGACCACCCACAAGGCGTCGGGCACCAGGAACAGCAGCTGCGAGCCGGCGGTGACGTATTGGCCCAGGCGCACCGAGGCTTCGCTGACCTGACCGTCGCGCGGCGCCTGGATCACCGTGTTGGCGAGATCGATCTTCGCCAGTTCCAGCTGGGCCTGGGCCGTCTCGACGCGGGCTTCCAGGCCTTTGCGGGCAACCTGGGTGGAGGTCAGGGTTTCCTCGGCGATGCGGATCTGGGCCTGCGACTGCAGCACGCTGGCCTGCGCCGATTGCGTGGTGGTGCGGAACTTGTCACGGTCGTTGAGGGCGACCAGTTGCTGGTCGGCGAGTTCTTCGTAGCGCTTGAGTTCGGTACGCGAGCGCGAGAGCTCGGCCTGGCCGGCAGACAGGTTGGCCTGCGCGGCCTGGATCTGCGCGCGGTTCTGTGCCTGGGATTGATCGGAGTTGGCCAGCGCGGCCTTGGCGCTGTCCAGATCGGCTTCGGCCTGGACGACTTTCTCGCGGTAGATGCGGTCGTCGATGCGCAGCAGCGGTTCGCCTTGTTTGACGTGCTGGAAGTCCTTGACCAGCACCTCGGTCACATAGCCGTTGACCTGCGGCGCGAGCACGGTGATCTGGCCGCGCACGTAGGCGTTGTCGGTGGTCACCCGGGACGTCTCGAACGGCCACAGTGACCAGGCGCGCAGGATCAGCGCGATGCCGATCAGGGCGATCACGATCATGATGATCACAGCACGCAGGCTCGGCTTGAGGTACTTGGGCACGCCCGAGGGGGCCGCCGCGGGCGGCGGCGCAGGGGCGGGCGCAGCATCGGTCGGCGGCGGTGGGTTGACGTTCTCCGGGGCGGTATCGTCGTGCGGGGGTTGGGTCGACATGGGCGGGCTCATCGGGGCGCGACGCTGCCAGGCGTCGGCGCGGAAAGGGGAGGTGTCGGCGCGTGGCGTTTGCGCCATTGCTTGAGCACGGCGGTGCGCACCGCCAGCACCAGCAACCAGCCAAGGAAGACCAGCGCGACGCGGCCGCTGAGCGCGAACACGTCATTGAACGCGCGCACGTTGGCTTCGCGGCGGGTGATCTGCGCCAGTTGCGCGGTGCCCTGCGCGCTGCGCTGCACCGGGTCGGTGATCAGCCTGGCGTAGAGCTGCTGTTGCTGTTTCAAGCGCTGGGCAACCACGTTGTCGGCCGGATCCAGTTGGCTGACCAGCGCACCGGAATACACCTGCTCGCGGTGCAGCTGGTAGGTGCCCAGCACGGCCGAGCCGGCCAGGCCACCCAGGGTCTGGGTGATGGAGAGCGTGACCAGGAAGGTGATCATGTGGTCAACGCCCTGCTTCAACGCCTGGGTGATGCCAAGCATGATCAGCGGCCCCATGAACATGCCGGCGCCGACGGACGCCAGGAACTGGCTGGCGAAGAAGTCGTGCGGGCGATCCAGGCTGGTACGGCTCTGGTCGAGCAGGGCCGCGCTGCCCAGCAGCAGGATGGCCATCAACAACTGCGGAATGAGTCGCTTCGGGCCGAAGGTGAGCGAGCTGGCGGCCATGCCGGTGATCACGCCGGCCAGGATCACCGCGAACAACGGGCGCATCTGGTCCGGGCCCATGCCGAGCGTGCGCATCAGGCCGACCACGCCATAGGACTGCTCGGTGGTCAGGAAGCGGATCAGGAACGCACCGATGATGAAGTGCATCACCGGCAGGCTGGCCAGCCAGCGCGTCTGCAGCAACGGGTTGCGGCGGTAGTGCTCGATGATGAAGGCGGTGGTGGACAGCGCGATCGAGGCGACCAGTGCCCAGCCCAGCCACGGCGTATCCAGCCACCAGCGGGTGTAGCCCTGCGCCAGCACGACAACCAGCAGGCCGACGGCGGGAGCGAGCAGCGCGAAGGTGAGGAAGTCGAGCGGTTCAAACGCCTTGATCTGTGCACCCGGCGGGAGCTTGAGCACCACCACGGCGGCGAACGCGCACAGTGCCAGCCCGGCCTCGAACAGATACAGGTTGTGCCACTGCCCGGTGTCCACCAGGCCGGGCGAGACCAGCCACGCGATCGGCACCGCAAGCTGTGAGATGCCCACGCCGATCACCAGCAGATTGCCGGTGTATTTGCGCGGCAGCGATTGCAGCATGTACAGCGTGCCCAAGGTGCTGCAGGCCGCACCGGCGAAGCCGCTGGCCGCGCGCATCAGCACGGTGGTTTCGAAGGTGCCGACGAACAGATGCAGTACCGCCAGCGCGGCATACAGGCCCAGCCCGATCTCGGCGAACAGGCGGATGCCGTATTGCTGGCGGAACTTGAAGGCGAGCAGGTTGGCGGTGACGTTGACCATGGCATACGCGGCCACCAGCCAGCTGCCCTGCGCCGGGGTGAGCCCGAGCTGGCCCTGCAGGAACGGCAGGTTGGCACTGACCAGCGCATTGCCCAGGCCGCCGGTGATCCCGACCAGCAGCGCCACCAGCGCATAGGCGAGGCGGCGGTGCGGCGGATGCCACGGCATCGAAGCCGAGCCCGGCAGGGTCGGTTTTTCGTGCTCCTCCCAGTCCGGAACCGGCTTGAGGTACTGCGGCATCATCCCTCCCCGTCGGCAGGCCCCCGCAATCCGCCACGCAGCAATTGCAGGGCGCGCGTGGCCAGCCGGGCGCGTTCGTCACGCGTCTTGCCACGCAGCGCGGCTCCCAGCATGCCTGAGATGAGTGAAATGTCCGTCGTTTCCAGATCGGGGCGGCACAGACCTGCGGCCACCGCACGGGCAATCGGTTCGCGCAGCAGTTCGAAGATCGTTTCGCGCGCGGCCCGGATCGGGATCTGATCCGGATCCACCGCGCGCCAGTAGTCCGATAATGCCGGCGATTGGACGATCCGGTTCGCCATCCCTTCCAGCACTTCGAACAGTGCATCGTCGCGGTCGCCGAGGGTCTGCACCTGGCGCGCGATGCGGTTGACGGTGCGCTGCAGCAGCGCCTCCACCAGGGCGGCACGGTCAGGGAAGTTGCGGTACAGCGTGGCCCGGCCGACCTGGGCACGCTCGACCACCAGGTCCAACGGGGCGGTCACGCCGTGTTGGCCGAACACGGCATCGGCAGCGTCGAGGATCTGGGCACGGCGGGCGGCCGCGTCGGCACGTTGGGTAGGCATGCGCGCATCATCGGACACAACTGTCCGGCGCGGAAGGGGGGGCGTCGGTTTTGGCACGCGCGGGTTGGCGCGCGCTGGGCAATGTCGAGGGCGGGTGAGCTCAGCGCGGCGCGGGCACGCCGTGACAGCCGCCCATGCGGGCTTCGCGGATGGGTAGATTGATCAACGCGGCGAGCACGGCCAGGCCCATGTCGGCGTACCACATCCACAGGTAGTTGCCGGTGTGCGCCAGCGCCAGGCCGCCGAGCCATGCACCAAAGAAACCGCCCAACTGGTGCGAGAGCAGGGTCAGGCCGAACAGGGTGCCGAGGTAGCGCGGGCCGAACAGCTTGCCGACCAGGCCGGCGGTGGGCGGAACGGTCGCCAACCAGGTGAAGCCGAGCGCGGCGGAGAAGACGTAGAAGGTGAGTGGGGTGGGCGGCGCAACGAGGTAGACCCCGATCATCACGGCGCGGCTGGCGTACATCCAGAACAGCAGGTACTTCATGCGGTAGCGCTGGCCGAGGGCGCCGACGATCAGGCTGCCGGCGACGTTGAACAGCCCGATCAGCGCGATGGAGGATGAGGCGACGGTGGGCGAGAGGCCACACAGCGCGATCTCGCCGGGGAGATGGGTGACCAGGAAGGCGATGTGCAGGCCGCAGGTGAAGAAGCCCAGGTGCAGGTACCAGTAGCTGCGATCACGTGCGGCGATGCGCAGCTGTGCGGGCAGACCGCCGTCATCGGTGGCACCCGCGACAGGCGCATGGTCGCCGGCACGACGTCGCAGTGGCCAGGCCAAGGGCACCGAGAGCAGGGTGATCACCGCCATGGTGATCATGGCCCGCGCCCAGCCGGCGGTGCCGATGATCCATTGGACCAGCGGCGCGAACACGAACTGGCCCAGCGAGCCGCCGGCATTGATGAGGCCGGCGGCGAACGACCGCTTTTCCGCTGGCAGGCGATGGGCGGTGGCGCCGATCAGGACCGAGAAGCTACCGGCGCCGGCACCGGCGGCCATCAGCAGGCCGAGGGTGAAGGTCATGCCCAGCGGGCTGGTCAGCAGCGGTGCCAGCAGCAGCCCGGCCGCCAGCAGCAGGGCACCGAAGATAAGCACAGGCAATGCGCCGCGCTGGTCGGCGATGGCCCCGAACACGGGTTGCACCGCGCCCCAGACGAACTGGCCGATGGCCAGTGCAAAGCTGATTTCGACGATGCTGACGCCGGTGCCGCGGTGGATGGGGTCGACGTAGAGGCCGGAGGTCTGGCGCACGCCCATGGTGACCATGAGGATGGCGGAGGCCGCGACCAGCAGGCCCCAATGCATGGAGGGTGCGCGGGTCGCAGGGGTTGACGTGCTCATGCGTCGGCTCCGGTGGGCAGGGCGTGGTCGAGTTGGTCAAGCAGGGCGTTGAGCCGGGCGGTCGGGGTGGGGCCGAAGGTGGTTTCCACGTCGTGTTGCGCCTGTTGCCACAGGGGACGCGCGCGGCGCAGGCAGGCCTTGCCGGCAGGGGTGATGACGATCAGGCGTTGCCGGGCGTCATCACCGCGGCGTTGTTCAAGCCAGCCGGCGGTGAGCAGCGGTTTGAGGTTGCGGGTGAGCGTGGTGCGGTCCATGCCAAGCGCCTCGGCCAGGTCGCCCAGCTGGCGCGGTGTGGGGGCGCGACGCAGGATGGAGTACGCGTTGAGGCTGAGTCCGGCGGGGGCGAGGTGGGCGTCATAGATCTGCGAGAGCCGGCGTGCGGCGCGGCGCAGGCGGAAGCAGGTACAGGGGCTCTGGGTCAGCGGGTCCATGGGCGTGCGCCGGGGTGGGTGCTGGATGATACGTGCATATGCACGTAGTTGGTCAAGCACCAAAAAAGGGGGCCTTTCGGCCCCCTCGGGTCAAGCAACCACCCAGTGAATCGATCAGAAGTAAGCGCGGATCCCGAATGCCACGCCGCGGCCCGGCAGCGGGGAGTAGTCGCGCAGCAGGGAGGTGTGCGGACGGACCTCGCGGTTGGTCAGGTTGCTGCCGTCCAGGAAGACTTCGTAGCTGTTGCTGTCGGTACGGTCCCAACGGTAGGCGAAGTGGGCATCGACCAGGGTGTAGCCGTTGCTCGGCTCTTCATTCTGGGCGACGTCCTTCTGGCTGCTGTAGCGCACGGCACCGACCGAGGCGCGCCAGCCATCCTTGGCCCAGCGCAGGTCCGCGCCGACACGGCCCGGGGCGATGCGCGGGAGGTAGCCGGTGTTGGCCAGATCCACGGTGTAGTTGTGGTTGTGATCACCGTGCGGCACGGCGATGTCGACGCTGCGGCTGCCGCTGCCATCCAGTTCTGCTTTGACGTAGTCGCCGAACACGCGCAGGTCCCAATCGCCAGTGTTGCCTTCGAAGAGATGGAACAGCGCTTCGGCTTCAGCCCCCTTGAAGGTGGCGTCCTGCTGCGTCCACAGGCGGACCGGCAGCGATTCGACCACGCCGGTGTCGGCCAGGTAGATGAAGTCCTTGAACTTGGTCTGGTAGATGGAGGCGGAGAAGTCGACACGGTCGCTGTGGGTGTGGATGCCCAGTTCGACGCGCTGGCCGCGTTCGGTCTTCAGGTTCGCATCGCCGATTTCCAGCGAGCGGGTGGCGATGTGCGCGCCGGCGGCGTAGAGCTCTTCGTTGGTCGGGGCGCGCTCGGAGCTGTCGATGCCGAAGCGCAGGTCGACGGCGTCGTTGAGGGTCCAGATGCCGGCGGCGGAGAGATTGGTGGCGTCGAACGTGCGGGCGCGGTAATCACCGGTCGGGTCCAGCTTGACCTGGTCATGGCGGCCGCCGAGCTCCAGCTTGAACGCGCCGAACTGCTTTTCCTGCAGCACGAACAGGCCGATGTTCTTCGTCGCGGTATCCGGCACGAAAGCTTCTTCGCCCTTGGCGCCGAAGTCGCTGTTGCCGAACTGTAGGCCGAACGCGCCGTCCCAGCCGCCGATCTGTTCCTGCACGGCTTCCAGGCGGCCTTCGATGCCGCGGTTGGTGAAGCGCGTGGCCGGCGTGCCGGCTTCGAGTTCGGTGTGCTCGTAGTCGGTGTAGGCGGTACGCAGGGTGATGTTCTTCAGGAACGAGGTCGGCTGGTAGATGCCGCCCTTGGCTTCGAAGCGGTTCTGCACCATGTCGATGCGGACGTCATGCTCGTCACCTTCTTCCTCATCGCCATGGTCGTGATCGTGGTCATGATCATGGTCGTCGTCGGCATGCACGTGCGCGCCGTTGGGAATGCCGTAGTTGGTGCGGTAGGTGCTGGCGGACACACCGAAGTAGCCGTCATCGCCCAGCCAGGTGGCACCGACGCCGCCGGCGCGGGTGCGGACCGAACTGTTGTCCAGACGGCCGCGGCGTGGTTCGTCGGTGTCGCCTTCCTCATGGTCGTGGCCGCTGTGATCTTCCAGGCCATCGATCACCGCGTAGCCGGGAATGCGGTAGTCATCGCCGTTGCGGACCAGGCCGTCCACATGCAGCACGACGTTGCCGCTGACACCGTCCAGGCGGAACATGCCGCTGCGCTCGTCGTTGACCGAATTGCCGCGCAGTTCGGCGCGGCCGCTGAGCGGACGGTCCGGCAGTTCGCGGGCGATGCGGCCGTCGACCACGTTGACCGCGCCGCCGATCGCGCCGCTGCCGAACAGCAGGGTGGCCGGGCCCTTCAGGACCTCGATCTGATCGGCCAGGAACGGCTCGATGCTGGTGGCATGGTCGGCGCTGACGGTGGAGGCATCCATGTTGCCCATGCCGTTGGACAGCACCGCCACGCGCGGACCTTCCTGCCCACGGATGATCGGGCGGCCCACGCCGGGGCCGAAGAAGGTGCTCTGCACGCCGGGCAGCTTGGCCACGGTGTCGCCGAGGGTGCCGGCCTTCTGCTCGTCCAGGCGCTCACCGGCCAGCACATCAACCGGGCGGGCCAACGATTCGGCATCGCCCTGCAGCGGCGAGGCGGTGACCTTCACGGTGGAGAGCTCGGTCAGGTGGCGGTCGCGGTTGTTGCCGGCATCCTCGGCGGCCATGGCCAGCGAGGGCAGCATCGCGGCGGCAAGGGCCAGCGACAGGGTGTGGTGTTTGAACAGGAGGGAGCTGGAGCGCATAGGGCAGGGGCCTTCGGTCAATTGTTACAATATATCAATGGTGGGGCGCGCGAATCCCGTAACGGGACGGGGGAAGGGAAGTCAGGGGGAGGCAAGGGTGCGCGTCAGGATTGATGTTATATTATTCCATAACGCTTCGCCGACCCTGCTGGAAGTCATGCCCCTGTTCGCTCGTGTTCGCCATCTGCTGGATCGTTTCGGTGCCACCGGCTCGCTGCTGTGCGCCGTGCATTGCGCTGTGCTCCCGGTGCTGCTGGCCGCTGCGCCATCGCTGGGCCTGTCGGTCTGGATGAGTGACGGCGTTGAGCTGGCGCTGGTGAGTTTCGTCACCCTGCTGGGCCTGTTCAGCCTGGTCTGGGGCTGGCGCCGGCATGGCGCGCTGCGCGCGCTGGGCTTCCTGATCCCGGGCCTGACCGCGTTGTGGGCGGGCCTGTTGTACGGCCCGCTGCACCACTCGGCGGTGCCGCATGCGGTGGTGATGACCCTGGGCGGCGTGCTGGTTGGCGTGGCCCATCTGGTGAATCTGCGCCTGAACCACGGCCACGTCCATGACGCCAGCTGTGCTCATTGAGAGCGCGCATGGTAGGCTTTCCGATCGTGCGCGGGGGCGCCTGAGAGGGCGGCCCCGCCGAACCCGTGTCAGTACGGGGTAATCAGATTTCGCAGCATTCAGACTAAGGAGTTACGACATGGGTAAGGGTGACCGCAAGACCGCCAAGGGCAAGCGCTTCAATGCCAGCTACGGCAATTCGCGTTCGCACGTCGTGAGCAAGGCGGCCGTGGGCGCAGCTGCGCCGGTTGCCAAGAAGACCGTGACGAAGGCGCCGGCCAAGAAGGCCGTTGCCAAGAAAGCGGTGGCCAAGGCCGGCTGATCCAGCCAGGCGGGTCATGAAAAACGCGGCGCTTGCGCCGCGTTTTTTTTGCCTGCGTTCCGGCCGAAACCGCTGCGCGCTCAGCGCAGGGCAGGCAGCAGTCGCTCGGCGTCGCCGTCGTTGGGCGCCGCTGGAATCCCCAGCAGGCGGGTCAGCAGCGGGTAAACATCCACGTTGTCGAACGGGGGCAGGCGCTCACCCTGTTTGAACGCCGGGCCACGCGCCACGAACACCGCGCGCATGGACGGCAGCGCATTGTCATACCCGTGGGAGCCGCGATCGCCCGGCCCGCGTTTGGCGATGCGCTCGCGGGTCAGGGCATCCCAGCCTTCGTGCATCTGGCAGACGATCGGTGGGATGCGCGGGTTGCTGCCGTACTTCCAGCGCGCCGGCAGGGTCTGGCGCGTCCAGCAGTCGTACTGGGCATGCGCGCCCAGCAGGATCTGCTCGGCCTGCGCCTGCTTGCCCGGCAACGGGGCGAACCCGATCGACTGGCCGACCGAGATGTCCTCGGCAATGGCGGAATCGATCATGTCTTCGGTGGCCACCACCTGGCCGTCCGGCACGCCGGCCATCCCGTGGTCGGAGACCAGGATCACGTTGGTGGCCTCGGCCAGGCCACGTGCCTGCAGACCGTCCAGCAGGCGACCGACCGCGCCGTCGGCCAGGGCCACCGCGGCGGCGTACTCGTGCGATTCCGGGCCGTGATTGTGGCCGGCCTTGTCGACCTGCTCCATGTACAGCGTCACCAGTCGCGGCGCCTGCGGGCCGTGCTGGTCCAGCCAGCCCAGTACCTGATCCACGCGATCGGGCAGGGTCACGGTCTCATCGTAGCCATGCATCTGGCTGGGGCGGATGCCCTGGATCGCCGCCTCACTCCCCGGCCAGGACCACACGGCCGTGCGCACGCCAGCCTTTTCCGCACCCACCCAGATCGGCTCACCGCCCCACCAGCGGGAATCGGCCACCGATTCGCGCACGTGCAGCTGGAATCTACCCAGTGCATCCTCGTGCATGCTGTTGTGGATGATGCCGTGATGGTTGGGCCGCAGGCCGGTCACGATCGTGTAGTGGTTGGGGAACGTCAGCGCGGGATAGGAGGGCGTCATCCATTGCGCCCGCACGCCCTCGTGGACGAGCCGACTGATGTTCGGGGTAATGCCGCGGTCGAGCATGTCCGCGCGCAGGCCGTCGATGGAGATCAGCAGCAGCTTCTGCTGCTGCGCCGGGACGCTCCGGGCGACGGTCGCCGCAGACGCGACAGGCGGGGAAGACGGTGCGGTGGCGCAGGCGGCCAGCGAGAGAGCGGCGGCAAGCGCCAGTGGAAGGCGGACGGAAATCATGACGACATGATAGTGCGTGGCGGTGACGCGTCGAAGACAACCGATGGCATACGCCACCCCACGGCGCATGCCCTGTTACGCGAACAGCGAATCGCGCCGTGCTTCCAGTTGCAGCAGGGCAGCCTTGGTTTCCAGGCCGCCGCCGAATCCGGTGAGCGCACCACTGCTGCCGATCACGCGGTGGCAGGGCAGCACGATCGGCAGTGGATTGCGGCCATTGGCGGCACCGACCGCGCGGCTGGCGGTGGGGTGGTTGATGTGCCGCGCCAGTGCCACGTAACTCCAGGTCTGGCCGAACGGAATATCGGCCAGCGCCTTCCACACCCGCAGCTGGAACGGCGTGCCGTGAGGGGCAAGCGGGAGATCGAAGCGCACGCGCTCACCGCGCAGGTACTCCAGCAGTTGCCCACGTGCACCGCGCAACGCATGGGCATCGCGCTGCCAGTGCTCGCGCCCCTTCGCGTCGTAACGGTTGTTCTCGAACAGGATGTGGTGGATGCCCTGGCTGTCACCGGCCACGGTGAGCGCGCCGATCGGGCTGTCGAAGGTGTCGTAGAGCAGGGTCATGAGGTAACTCCCGAAGACGGTGTGGCCAGATGCCACAGATGCAGAACGGCGTAGGCACGCCACGGTCGCCACGGCTGCGAGCGGGCCTCGGTGGCGCGTTCGCTCAGTCGCGTATCACCACCGAGCACCTGCTGCAGCACCAGATCGCCGGCCGGGAACGCATCGGGCAGTGCCAGCGCACGCAGTGCCATGTAATGCGCGGTCCATGGGCCGATGCCGGGCAAGGCGACGCAGCGCGCCACGAAGCCGGCCAGCGACTGGCCGGCACGGAAATCGAGCCGGCCCTCGACCACCGCCTGCGCAACCGCACGCACGGTGGCCGCGCGGGTACGCGGCAGCCCGATGGTTTCAAGCGGTGCCTGGGCCAGCGCTTCCGGCGAGGGGAACTGACGGTCCAGTCCTGCCGGCATGCCTTCGAGGGTGGCGCCGAAGCGATCCACCACCCTGCGCGCCAGTGTGGCGGCGGCCGCCACGCTGACCTGTTGGCCGAGCACGGCGCGCACGGCCACTTCAAACCCATCCCAGCCGCCGGGTACGCGCAGCCCGGGGCGTTGCGCGATACCCGTCGCCAGCAATGGTTCCTGCGCGAGCGTGGCGTGCACCATGCGCAGGTCGGCATCGAGATCGAAGATGCGGCGTACGCGGCGCACGATGCCCGGAATCGCACGCGGATCGATCTGGCCCAGGTGCAGCAACAGCTCCGGGCGCCGTGGATCGGCGGTCACGCGCAGCAGTGAGGGGCGCTCGGGCGGCCCGATCACGCGCTGGTAGCTGTCCGTGTCGATCTGCTCGATGCCGGGAATCGCACGGCGGCGCAGGAAACCGAGCATCGCGGTGACATCCAGTGGCGGACGGTAGCCCAGGCGCAGGGTCAGCGCGCCCTCGGTCAGCGCACCGCGCTGGCGGCGGATCGCGGTCGGGGGCATGCCGCAGCCGTCCACAAAGGCCGCGTTGAAACGGCGCAGGCTGTTGTAGCCCGAGGCCATCGCGACATCGGTGACCGGCAATGCAGTTTCGGTGAGCAGTTGCTTGGCCAACAACAGCCGGCGGGTCGCGTGGATCTGCGCCGGCGCCGCACCGAGCCGGGCCACGAACAGGCGCTGCAGCTGGCGGGCGCTCAAGCCGACATGCGTGGCCAGATCGGCCACCGGCTGGTCCTGCAGATAGCCATCGTGAATCAGGGCGAGCGCGCGCTGCAGCGTTTCATTGTTGAGTGCGTCCTGCGCCTCGGGGGCCAACTCGGGGCGGCAGCGCAGGCAGGGGCGGAACCCGGCCGCTGCGGCGGCGGCAGCCGTGGGGTAGTAAGTGACGTTGGACGGCTTCGGCGCCGGTGCCGGGCAGACCGGTCGGCAGTAGATGCCGGTACTGCGCACGGCAGTGAAGAACACCCCGTCAAAGCGCGCATCGCGGGCAAGGCGGGCGCTTTCGCAGGCGGCGTGGTCCAGGGGCAGGGCGGTCTCCATGGGGGCCAGTCTATGCCCGGTGAGCAGCGCTGGCTCGCCATTTTCGGACGCCAATGCCAGCCCCGGGTCGCCCGGTTCAGGACAGGTTGCCGCGCCGCGCCGGTCGCGCACTAGACTGTGCATCTGCGCTGGTTTTGCCGCGCATTCCCCCTCGCAAGGATTCCGGGTTGTCCATGTTGCTCAAGTCGTGGTGGTTGCCGTTGTTGTGCCTGGGTCTGGCCGGTTGCAGCCAGCTGGAAAACCCGGGCAATGTCACTGCCGCCGACAAGGCCGTGCGGGCACAGACCGCCGATGGCGACCACATGGTCTCGATCAACGCCGCCGATGCGCCGCCACCACCGCCGCCCGCGCCCAAGCGCGGTGACCTGAGCTGGCCGGAAGCAGCCCTGGAAAACGGCAAGGCGTGGATCAGCTGCGATACCGACTATGCCGGCGACGCGGGCGATGGTGCGCCGCTGGAGGCATTGGACAGGCCCAGTATCGATGCCGCCCTGCAGCCGTGCGCCGAACGTGGCCTGCTGCGCGTGCGCTATGTGGGCAAGATCAATCCCGGTTTCTCCGAGCTGGTCGCGCGGCTGGCCGTGGTCGCCGATGCCCAGCGTATTTCCCGCCGCATCCTCGATCTGGATTCCAGTGGTGGCCAGGTCGAAGCCGCCATCGTGGCGGGGGATCGCATCGGCGAATCCAACTGGACGATCTGGGTGCGCGAAGGCTCGGTCTGCCACAGCGCCTGCGTGTTCGTGCTGGCCGCCGGCGACAACCGGTTGGTATCGGGCAAGGTCGGCATCCACCGGATGATGCGGATCAGCTCCAAGGCCACCTCGCGCGCCGAGCTCAACCGCGAACTCCATGAGGTCTACGACAACGTCAAGGATTACCTGCAGCGCAACGGCGTGGCCGTGGGCGTGGCGGATCTGATGATGACGGTGCCCAACCGCAGCCTGCGCCTGCTCACCGCCGAGGAGCTGCGTCAGTTCGGGCTGGATGGCACCAACGCGGTGCAGGATGACCTGGAACGGATCAAGCAGATGCGCAAATGCGGCGATGCGTTTGTCCGCCGCAAGGATGCCTTCCTGGTCGCTTTCGATCAGGAGTGCAAGCGCGAAGGCAGTGAACTGGAGGCCGTCAACAGCTGTGGCCAGGCACTGAAGCAGCGCTTCGGCTTCCCGGATGAGACCTGCCCGGACGAGAGCCCGCTGTCGGAGATCGATGTCTCCACGCTGCTGCCGGACACGACGGCACCGGGTCGGCCGGAGACGGTGGAGCAGACCCTCGGCGATGCTCGCCCCGCACCGCCCGAGGCGGCCGAGCGCAACTGACGGAGGACTCACGTCCATCCCGTAGACTGGCAGGCAGTTCCTTCCAGCCAACGGTGTCCTGATGCGTGTTCCGCTGCTGCTGTTGTCCGCTCTGCTGCCTTTCGCCGCGCTGGCCCAGACGCCTCCGCCGCCGGCCACGCCTGCACCGGCCCCGGCGCGCCCCGCGCCCGCTGCCGCGCCGGCCGCCGCTCCTTCGGCACGCCCGGCACTCAGCCCGGCGCAGCAGGCGCAGGTACAGAAGCAGGATGCGGAGATGAGCGCGGCCGCACTGCAGGTCGCCCATCTGATCGATGCCAACCGTGCGGGCGAGGCCTGGAAAGGCGCCTCCGCCGTGGCGAAGAAATCGGTCACCGAGCAGGCCTTCGTCAGCCAGCTCACCGCCGATCGTCAGCGCCTTGGCGCGCTGGCCTCGCGCGGCCAGCCAGTGGTCACCCGGGTCAAGTACGCCGCCGGCGCGACCGTCCCGGAGGGCCTGTACATCAACGTCAGCTTCCCCACGCGCTTTGCCAACAGTGCCCAACCGGTGCGTGAACTGGTCTCCTTCCGGTTCGATGAAGACCGCATCTGGCGACTGGCCGGTTACAGCGTGCGTGCCGCCACCCCCTGATTGCCGGAGCCTGCACAGATGAGTATCGAGATCCAGATGCTGGTGTGGTCGATGCTGCTCGGCCTCGTGCACGTGTTTGCGCCTTCCACCCTGATCACCCGTGAGCGCGGGATCGGCTGGAATGCGTCGGCGCGCGATCAGCCGATGCCGGCGCCGAGTCCGCTGGCTGGCCGCCTGCAGCGGGCGCAGAGCAACTTCATGGAAACCTTCCCCTTCTTCGCCGCGGCGGTGCTGGCGGTGGTGCTGACCCAGCGCCAGGACGGGATGACGGCCGTGGCCGTGCAACTGTACTTCTGGGCACGACTGATCTATCTGCCGCTGTACGCCGCCGGCGTGCCGTATGTGCGCAGCCTGGTGTGGCTGGTATCGCTGCTGGGCATCGTGATGCTGCTGTGGGCGCTGCTGTGAACCCGCGCTGGCGCGCCTGATCCAGATCAAGGACGGCGCCGGCGCTGCGGCGTTAAGCTGCGATGGACACGTAACGGCAGGATGGGATCATGCAGTCAGTGGATGTGGTGGTGGTGGGCGCCGGCCCGACCGGGCTGTGCTTCGCGCGCGCGCTGGCCGATACCGGCCTGAGCGTCACCCTGATCGAACAGCAGCCGCGTGCCGCGTTGGCGCAGGCCGCGTTCGACGGCCGCGAAATCGCGCTGACCCATGCCTCCCGCCAGATCCTGGTATCGCTGGGCCTGTGGGCGCAGCTGGATCCCGCCGAGATTTCCCCACTGCGCGATGCCAAGGTGATGGACGGCGGATCGCCGTTCGCGCTGACCTTCGCCGCGGACCAGCGCACCGGTGACGACCTCGGTTGGCTGGTGCCCAACCATCTGATCCGCCGCGCCGCCTGGCAGAGCGTGCAGGGCCAGTCCGGTCTGGAGATCCTGGACCAGGCCAGCGTCACGGCCGTGAGCCCGGGTCCGGCCCACAGCGTGGTGACCCTGGCCGATGGCCGCCAGCTGGCCGCGCGGCTGGTGGTGGCTGCCGACAGCCGCTTCTCCTCCACCCGCCGCCTGCTGGGGATCGGCGCGCAGCTGCGTGACTTCGGCAAATCGATGCTGGTCTGCCGCATGCAGATCGAGGTGCCGCACCAGCACACCGCCTGGGAGTGGTTCGGCTATGGCCGCACCATGGCCCTGCTGCCGCTCAATGGCGACCAGGCCTCGGCCGTCATCACGCTGCCGCCGCGGCAGATCGCGGCCTTGATGGCCCAGGACGAGGCCGATTTCGGCCGCAGCCTCAGTGGCTTTTTCGAGCATCGGCTGGGCGCGATGCGGCCGGTGGCCACGCCGGTGGCCTATCCCCTCGTGGGGGTGTATGCCAACGCGTTCGCCGGCGATCGCTGTGCGTTGATCGGCGATGCCGCTGTCGGCATGCATCCGGTCACCGCGCATGGCTTCAATCTGGGGTTGCAGAGCCAGCATCGCCTGGCCGGGCGCCTGCGCAAGGCCGCCGGGCAGGGACGCGACATCGCCGCACCCGCCGGGCTGGCCGCTTACGAGCGCGGGCACCGGCTGGCCTCGCGGCCGCTTTACGAGGCGACCAATGCGATCGCTTCGCTGTACACCGATGACCGTCTGCCGGCGCGGCTGCTGCGCCGGGCCGGACTGCGGCTGGCGCACGGGGTGGCCCCGTTCCGCCAGCTGATCGCGGCCCACCTCACCGGTAGGTGATGACCGTTGGTCGTCACACAGGGTCAGGGCGCGTCGCTGTCGGCGATCACGTGAATGACGGTGTCGGCGAACTGCACCTGCTGGCCCGCGCGGATCTTGCATGCCTTGCGCAGCTCGACCTCGCCGTCGACCAGGACCTGGCCGTCGCCGATCACGGTCTTGGCCTCGCCGCCGCTGGTGACCAGGTCGGCCAGCTTGAGCAGCTGCTTGAGCTCGACGTAGTCGCGGTCCAGTTCAAATTCGAGGGTCTGCATGGAGCGGGTATCCTGGGAAGAGGCGCGGACGTGGGACCGGGCCGTGAAAGGGCGCGTATTGTGCGCCAGCAGGCGGGGCAACGGGATCCATCCCGGAATCTGTATACGTTGTTCAGGAACGATGCGGTATCATCGCCCCCTGAGTGAGTGAATTCTCCTCCGACCGAGCAGCGCCAGGGCACGCGATAAGAAAGGGCGCCCAAAGCGCGGACCATCCCCCTTTTTTATCTCACTGCCTTCCAAAACGGCGGTGTTTCGGAGTTTCCCATGTCCCAAGAATCCCCCGCGCCGCTGCTGTTCGCAGATCTCGGCCTGTCCGACGCTGTGATGCAGGCCGTCGCCACTGTCGGTTACGAAACCCCGTCGCCGATCCAGGCCGCCACCATTCCGGCCATGCTGGAAGGCCGTGACGTGCTCGGCCAGGCCCAGACCGGTACCGGCAAGACCGCCGCCTTCGCGCTGCCGGTGCTGTCCAACCTCGATTTCAACCAGACCAAGCCGCAGGTGCTGGTGCTGGCGCCGACCCGCGAACTGGCCATCCAGGTCGCCGAGGCGTTCCAGACCTATTCCTCCGGCATTCCCGGCTTCCGCGTGCTGCCGGTGTACGGCGGCCAGCCCTATGGCCAGCAGTTGTCGGCCCTTCGCCGTGGCGTGCACGTCATCGTCGGCACCCCGGGCCGCGTGATCGATCATCTCGAGCGCGGCACCCTGGACCTGTCCGAGCTGAAGACGCTGGTGCTGGACGAAGCCGATGAAATGCTGCGCATGGGCTTCATCGACGACGTTGAAGCCGTGCTGAAGAAGCTGCCGGAGACCCGTCAGGTCGCCCTGTTCTCGGCCACCATGCCGTCGCAGATCCGCCGCATCGCGCAGACCTACCTGAAGAACCCGGCCGAAGTGACCATCGTCAGCAAGACGACGACCTCGGCCAACATCCGCCAGCGTTACTGGTGGGTGAGCGGCATGCACAAGCTGGACGCGCTGACCCGCATCCTGGAAGTGGAACCGTTCGACGCGATGATCATCTTCTCGCGTACCAAGGCAGCCACCGAAGAGCTGGCCGAGAAGCTGCAGGCACGTGGCCTGGCCGCGGCCGCCATCAACGGCGACATGCAGCAGGCCCAGCGCGAGCGCACCATCGGCATGCTGAAGGAAGGCAAGCTGGACATCCTGGTCGCCACCGACGTGGCCGCCCGTGGTCTGGACGTGGAGCGCATCAGCCACGTGCTGAACTACGACATCCCGTACGACACCGAAAGCTACGTGCACCGCATCGGCCGTACCGGCCGTGCCGGCCGCACCGGTGATGCGATCCTGTTCGCCACCCCGCGCGAAAAGGGCATGCTGCGGGCCATCGAGCGCGCCACCCGCCAGCCGATCGAAGAGATGCAGCTGCCGAGCGTGGACGCGGTCAACGACACCCGCATCACCAAGTTCATGAGCCGCATCAGCGATGTGCTCGATGCCGGTGGCACCGAGTTCTACCGCGACCTGCTGCAGCGCCTGGAAGGCGAGAAGAACGTGCCGGCGATCGAGATCGCCGCGGCGCTGGCCAAGCTGCTGCAGGGTGATTCGCCGTTCCTGCTGACCCCGCCGGTCCGTGGTGCCCGTGAAGAGCGTGCCCCGCATCAGCGCAACGAGCGCAGCAACGACCGTGGCGAGCGTCCGGCCCGTTTCGAGCCGCGCTTCGAGCGGGGTCCGCGTCGTGAAGACGACCGTGGCCCGCGTCCGCCGCGTCCGGAAGGCGACTTCGGCAACAGCGAAGGCGGCGTCGAGCGCGCCCCGCGCCGTGACATCGCCCCGCGCGGTGCCGCCGAGCCGGGTATGGAAACCTTCCGTATCGAAGTGGGCCACGTCCACGGCGTGAAGCCGGGCAACATCGTCGGCGCGATCGCCAACGAAGCCGGCCTGGAAAGCCGTTTCATCGGCCGCATCGACATCCACGACGACTTCTCGGTGCTGGACCTGCCGGCCGAAATGCCGCAGGACCTGCTGACCCACCTGAAGAAGGTGTGGGTCTCGGGCCAGCAGCTTCAGATGCGCAAGGTCGAGCCGGGTGAAGACCTGACCCCGTCGGCGCGTCCGGCCTTCAAGCCGAAGTTCGGTGGCAAGCCGCGTGGTCCGGGCGGTCCGGGTGGCCCGCGCAGCGGCCCGGGCGGCAACGACCGCCCGCCGCGTCGTGACGGCTTCAAGCCGCGCGGTCCGCGCAACTTCTGATCGCCCCAGGGTGATCAACGCGACGCCAGCCTCCGGGCTGGCGTCGTCGTATCCGGCCTCCGCGTCCCGGTCGACCGGTTTCGCACCGTCTCAACAGTGCTGGCCCTAGCCTGCGGATTGGACCATGCTCCAATGGAATGAGTTTCCACATCCGCAGTCCCGGGGGGATCGGCGATGTCTGGAGGTCGCAGGGAGAGTGGCAGGACCGCGATACCGTGTTCGATGCGGGGCCTGACCCTGCGCTTCGTGTTGTTGACCGGCATGGCCATCGGCCTGGTCGGGATTTCCGCGTTGATCCAGGAGCTGCAGGCGGCCTCCACGGCGTGGATCATGGGCCAGAGCCACTGGTCGCGTGGCCAGCAGCAGGCCACTCACGCGCTGTCGCGGTACATCGCCTCGGGGGATGCTGTTGACCTGGGCGCAACCCGGCAGGCGCTGCGGGTGCCGCTGGGCGATCTCACCGCCCGCCGTGCCCTCGAGCAGGCCGACCCGGACATCGCCGCAGCACGCCAGGGCTTCATTGAGGGCGGCAACGCCCGTGGCGACATCAACCGTTTGATCCTCTCGTATCGCTACCTGCGCGATCAGCCGTATTTCCGCGATGCGGTACGACTGTGGCGCGACACCGATGACGATCTGCTGCAACTGGTGGCCATCACCGACCGGGTCCAGGCCGGGCATGCCGCCGGCACACTGACACCGGCGGCGCAGCAGGCCCTGCTGCGCCGGGTGCAGGCGCTGGATGTGGGGATGCAGAACCAGGCGCGTGCGTTCTCCAGCGCGTTGCTGCACACCGCGGCGATGGTGCGCATGACGACCTTCATCGTCGGCGGGCTGTCGGTGCTGGCGATCACCCTGGTCGCCGTGCTGCTGGCGCGACGCGTGCGCAATGACCTGACCGAACAGGAGAGCCGGTTCCGGGCCGCGTTCTACCAGGCCACGGTGGGCATGCTCAAGCTGGATGAGGGCGGCGGCATCATTGAGGCCAACCAGGCAATGGCCGATATCCTCGGCCAACGCCGCGAAGCGCTGCTCAGTCTGTCGCTGGCCGATCTGCTGGTGGAGGGCGAGCTGGTCCTGGACGAGCACGGCCGGATCGACTGGCCGCGGCAGCTGCGCCCCGGTGAGCTGCGCTTCCTGCGTGCCGACGGCAACCTGATGTGGGGGCGCTGGAGCGGTACCGTGGTGCACACCCGGGCGCGGGCGCCGGCGGTGTTCGCGCTGGTGGAAGATGTTTCGCAGAACCATGCCCTGGCACGCGAGGTGGAGCACCACGCCAGTCACGACCCGCTGACCGGGCTGATCAACCGCCGCGAGATCGAGCGGCTGCTCGAACAGGCGCTGGTGGCGGTACGGGCCGCGGGCGGCACCCACTCGCTGTGCTACATCGATCTGGACTACTTCAAGCTGGTCAACGACGGGCTCGGCCATGCTGCTGGCGATCAGCTGCTGCGCAGCTTCGCCGATTACCTGGTGGGGGCGGTGCGCGATGGCGACTGGGTCGGCCGCCTGGGTGGCGACGAGTTCGCCCTGTTCCTGGCCAATGCCGGGCAGGATGAAGCCAAGCAGGTGCTGCAGCGGGTGGTGCGCACGCTTGGCCAGGTCAGCATCCAGCAGGGCGACGGCGCACCCCGGGTGAGCTGCAGCATCGGGGTCGTTGAGATCAGCCCGGATGCGCCGGATGTGAACTGGTTGATGAGCGCCGCCGATAGTGCCTGCTACGCGGCCAAGGAAGCCGGTCGCAACCGGGTGCACTGCTACAACGAGAGCCGCATGGCACTGGATGAGCGGCGGCGCGAAGCGGAGCGGTTGGCCCATGTTTCCAGCGCGATGGCCGAGAACCGCATGCTGTTGTATGCCCAGCGTATCGAGCGGGTCGGCGATCCGGAGTTCCTGCATTACGAAGTGCTGGTGCGCATGCGCAGCCCGGAAGGCGCGTTGCAGGGGCCGGCCGAGTTCATGGGCGCGGTGGAGCGATACGGCATGGGCATGGCACTGGACCGGCATGTGCTGTCGCTGCTGTTCCGGCACCTGCAGGTGTGCCCGAGCCATGTGCAGCAGCTGGGCCTGTGCAACGTCAACGTGTCCGCGCAGTCGATCGCCGAGCCGAGCTTCCTGGCCTTCGTCACCGATCTGCTTGAACGCAACCGCGGCCTGGCGCGCAAGCTGTGCTTTGAAATCACCGAGACCGCGGCGGTCAGCAACCTGGACCAGGCGCGCGCCTTCATCGATGCGGTGAAAGCGCGTGGCTGCCGCATGGCGCTGGACGATTTCGGCTCGGGGCTGTCCTCGTTCGGCTACCTGCGGCAACTGCCGGCGGACATGCTCAAGATCGACGGCGTGTTCGTGCGCGACATGAACCTGGATCCGGTCAACCGCGCCGCGGTGCGCGCGATCACCGAGGTCGGCCGCGAGCTGCACATGATGGTGGTGGCCGAATGGGTGGAATCGGCGGTGGTCGCCGATCAGCTGGCGCAGATGGGCGTGGAGGGCCTGCAGGGGTATGCGATCGAACGGCCGATTCCGCTGGAGCGGATGACCCAGCTGGCGATACGGCCGGTGGGCGCGGGGCGGCCCTCCGAGGCCTGGCGGGGCGCGCCATGATGCGATAATCCTCGCCGACGACAGCGGACACGGTGTGCGCGGGCGATCACGGGCGGGCAGGGCGCAGTGTGAGCAACGGGGGCGGGTATTCAATCGGGTGGATGGCGCTTGCGCTGGTGCTGCTGTGGCTGTTGCCCTGGAGCCTGCAGGCGGCCCCGCGCGTGGGGCAGGATTTCCTGTTGCTGGGCGGGGCGACCGATGCGGTCACCCCCCAGCGCGCGTGCACCCCGGATGTGCTGGCACGCCACCAGGAAGTGCTGTCCATCCCGGCCCCGGCCGCCGGCTGGTCGGGCAAGCCCCAGGCCGTGGATGTGTTCGGCGTGCTCACCGGCGAGGTCCGCATCAGCCACGGTGACCGCGAGATCTGCGGCAGCATGCACGATGCGCGTACCCGTGATTCGCGTTTCCGTGCAGGGGTCGGGCTGGTGGTGGTGCCCGAGGCCGGCAACCATGAGCCGATCGTGGTCTCCTGGACACGCCCGCTCAAGCCGCGCTGGGTGCCGACCATCCAGTTGGGGGCACCGAGCCCGGTGCAGCAGAACGATACGGCACGGCTGCTGATGCGCGCCGCCTGCATCGCGGTGGCGATCGCGCTGGCACTGTCGGCAATGATGGGGTGGGTCACCACCCGCGACCGCTTGTTCCTGGTGTATGTCGGCGCGTGCGCGGTGTTCGTGCTGTGGCAGGCGGTGCTGGGGGGCTTGAGCGGCTATCCCGAGCCGTGGCTGCCCGTGCACGAACACGCCTCGTGGTGGCTGGTCGCGCTGAGCGCGTTCACCGAAGCGCTGCTGCTGCCCATCCTGTGGCGACTGAACGGCGGCGATCGCCGCTGGCCGCGCTCCCGCCCGGCCCAGCATGCGGTGCTGTGGGGACTGGTGGCCATGGGGCTGACCGTGCCTTTGTGGGGGCCGGACGGCCTGGCCGTGGTGTCCGAGCTGCTGGAGTGGGTCTTCCTCACGGGCTGCACGCTGTGTCTCGGCGCAGGCCTGTGGGGGCTGTGGCAGCGCGATGCGCATGCACTGCCGGGGCTGGCCGCGCTGGCCCCCTGGTGGATCATGATCGGGGCCGATGCGCTGGATGCGCAGTGGCTGGTGGCATACCGGATCGAAGCGTTGCAGCTGTCGGCGACCTGGTTCCTGATGATGGCCGCCTATGCCCTGAACCTGCGGCTGGGCCGGCTGCGCCGCCAGCGCGATGAAATGCGCCAGCTCGCCGATACCGACATGCTGACCGGCCTGCCCAATCGCCGCGCCGGCCTGCGCCTGCTCGCCGAATACCTGGAACGGGCACGCCAGGAACCGCATGCACTGGCAATCGGCTTCCTGGATATCGATCTGTTCAAGAACATCAACGATCAGTTCGGCCACGACGTCGGCGATCAGGTCCTGGTCGCGGTGGCGCGCGCGCTGCGCGGCTCGGTGCGCAATCACGACGATGTGATCCGGATGGGCGGCGAAGAATTCCTGGTGCTGTTGCCCGGCGCCGGCCATGCCGCCGCCGTGGCGCGGTTGGAGACGGTGCGCCAGCAGGTGGCCGCAGTCACCCAGACACTCGGCATTCCCGGCCTGACGGTCTCGGCCAGCATCGGCCTGGCCGTGCTCAAGCCGGGCAGTGACGACCTGGCCGGGCTGCTGCGCCGGGCCGACCACGCCATGTATTGCGCCAAGCGCAACGGTCGCAACCAGATCCATGACGGCGAGCGCACCACGACCGCCGGCGATCCGCTGCCGGCCTGAACCGCCGACACGCGGAAAAACGCAGCAGCGACCGCCTTTTGCCCGATAATGGGCCGATGACAACCCGACTCAACAAGCATATCGCCGACACCGGCTTCTGTTCCCGGCGCGAAGCCGACCGCCTGATCGGCGAACGCCGCGTCACCGTCAATGGCCATCCGGCCGGTACCGGTGCGGTGGTGGGCGAACAGGACGTGGTGCTGGTCGACGGCCAGCCGCTGCGCGCGCGCGAAGCGAAGAAGGCCGGCGGCCGCAAGCACGTCTATATCGCGCTGAACAAGCCGGTGGGCATCACCTGCACCACCGAAAGTTCGGTCAAGGGCAACATCGTGGAGTTCGTCGGCCACGAGCAGCGCATCTTCCCGATCGGCCGCCTCGACAAGGATTCCGAAGGCCTGATCCTGCTGACCAGCAACGGCAACATCGTCAACCAGATCCTGCGCGCCGAGAACGGGCACCAGAAGGAATACATGGTCGCGGTCAACAAGGCCGTCACCGATGAGTTCCTGCGTGGCATGGCCCGCGGCGTGCGCATCCGCGATGAGGTCACGCTGCCGTGCCGGACCAGCAAGCTGGCCAAGTTCGGGTTCCGGATCACGCTGCAGCAGGGCTTGAACCGGCAGATCCGCCTGATGGCGGCCGCGTTCGGTTTCCGGGTCACCCAGCTGCGCCGCGTGCGCATCGACAACATCAAACTCGGTGCGCTCAAGCCGGGGCAGTGGCGCAATCTCACCGATGCCGAGCTCAAAGGCCTGCTGCCCAAACAGCTGGACTGGTGATGCTGTGCGTCACGCCGTGACACCGTACCCGGGCTAGACTGATCCGGCACACGCCACCGCCTGCCACGATGATCAAGCCGTCCAAGCCGGACAACGAAGCACAGCGCCTGCTGGCGCTGCAGCGGTATCAGATCCTGGATACGCCGCGCGAGCGGTCCTTCGATGATCTGGTCACGATCGCCACCGCGCTGTGCGGCACCCACATGGGCGCGGTGACCCTGGTCGACCAGGAGCGCCAGTGGTTCAAGGCGCGGCAGCTGCTGGACGCACCGGAAACCAGCCGGGACATCTCCTTCTGCGGTCACGCCATCCTGCAGCCGGACCAGGTGATGGTGGTCGAGGATGCGCGAACCGACCCACGCTTTTTCGACAACCCGGTCGTGGTCGATGAGCCGCATATCCGTTTTTATGCGGGCGCGCCGCTGCTGAGCAGTGACGGCCTGCCCCTGGGCACGCTGTGCGTGTTCGATGCCGCCCCCGGGCAGCTCAGCCCCGGCCAGCGCGATGCCCTGTCGGCGCTGTCGCGGCAGGTTTCGCTGGTGATGGAGCTGCGCCGGTATGCGCATGAAATACAGCAGCACATGACCGATCGCGCCTGGTACGAGCAGCGCCTGGCCGAGTACAACGAACTGCTGGAACAGCAGAACGCCGACCTGGCCGAACAGAGCCGCACCGACCCGCTCACCGGCCTGCCCAACCGCCGCGCGATGAGCACCGCGCTGGAGGCGGCGGTGGTGGATGCCGATGGTCACCCGCGCGCGACCGCTGTGGCGCTGCTCGACATCGACCACTTCAAGACCGTCAACGATCTGTACGGTCATGCCACCGGCGATCACGTGCTGGCCGAACTGGCCCGGCTGCTGCGCGCGCATTTCGCCGGGCATGGCCTGGCGGCGCGCTATGGCGGCGAAGAGTTCGTGGTGCTGATGCCCGACACGCCGTTGGCCACGGCAGAGCTGCAGTGCGATTTCCTGCGCATGGCGGTAGCCGATCTGCCGCTGGGCCTGCCGTTGACGATCAGCATCGGGGTGGCCGCGCACCGCCACGGCGATGCGATCGAGCAGACCCTGGCCCGCGCCGATGCGGCGCTGTACCGGGCCAAGGGCGAGGGGCGCAACCGGGTCATCCGCGCCGACTGAGGTGCACGGGCCGTATCCGCGGCAGGTACCGGGTGTTGGCCGGTACGCCCGCTCAATCGGCGATGTTGCGTGCCTCGGACGTCGCCAGGAGTTCCGGGTGCTGCACCTTCCGGCGGCGGTTGAGCAGCGGGTGCAGGAACACCGCCCCCACGATGATCGCCACGCCGGCATAGAACAGCGGGGTCAGCTCCCGTTGCTCGCTGAGCAGCACCATCGCCAGCAGGATCGCGTAGACCGGCTCAAGATTGGTCACCAGCTGCGAGGTGTAGGCGCTGATGTGGCGCAGGGCGACCAGCGCGAGCGCGAACGGCAGCAGCGTGCACAGCCCGGCCAGGGCCAACAGCAGCAGGCCGTCGTGCAGGTCCGGGATCACCCACAGGTCGCTGGCCAGGGCCGGCAGCAGGAAGGGCAGTACCGGCGCCAGCAGGGTCAGCGTCAGCGTGCCCGCACCGAGTTCCAGCGCGGTCACGGTGAGCGGGTCGGCATGACTGACCAGGCGCTTGTTGAGTGAGCCGAAGATCGCCACCAGCAGCGCCGAGAGCGCGCCGATCAGGACGCCCAGGCGCATGCCATCGGGCACGCCGCCCACCACCAGCGCGACGCCCGGCAGGACCAGGATCCCGAAGGCCAGCTCACGGAACTGGAAGGGGCGCTTGGCCACCCAGGGTTCGATCACCGCGGTGAACACCGGCGCCAGCGCGATGCAGGTCGCCGCCACCGAGGCATTGGCCAGCTTCACCGCGCCATAGAACGTGAGCCAGTGCAGCGCGACCAGCGCGCCCACACCGCAGTAACCGGCGACCAGCCGCGGGGGCAGCTGGCGCAGCCCGCGCCACACGCGCGGCACCAGGGCCAGCATCGCCACCACCAGCAACATGCGCCACCACACCAGCGGCAGCGCGGGCAGGGTGATCAGCTTGCCAAGGATGGCGGTGACGCCCCACAGCAGCACACAGAAATGGATTTGCAGCAGGGCTCTGCGGGTATCGGTCATCGGCATCCGCCTATTGTGCGACAAGCCGCGCCGCGAAGGATGCCCTGCACGCGATCCCGCGCGGGGTCATGGCATTCTGCGGCGATGACGCGCCTGCCCATCGCCCCTGTCCCCGCCGGACTGCCGCACGCCCTGCGTGCCCTGGCCGGCCTCACCGCCGCGGTCGCCGTGGTGGCACTGCTGCTGCAGTACCACCTGCTGCTGCGCACGCCCGGCCTGGGGGCTGCGGACGCGACGCTGCGCTACCTGGGCTACTTCACCATCCTGAGCAACATCGGCGTCGCCGCGGTCTGCCTGGCACTGGCCCGGGGCCGCCGTGAAGGGCTGGCCGGCCCGGTCCCGCGCGCGGCGGTGGCGCTGTTCATCGGCATCACCGGGTTGATCTACGTGATCATCCTGCGTCCGCTGTGGCACCCGCAGGGCGCGCAATGGTGGGCCGATGCCGGCCTGCATTACGCGGTGCCCGTGCTGTATCTGCTTGGCTGGCTGGCCGGGCCGCATGGCGGCCTGCATCGGCGTGGGTTGCTCAGCACACTGGCGTTGCCGACGGTCTACCTCGGCTGGGCCCTGCTGGTCGGGCGGCTCAGTGGGCAGTACCCGTATCCCTTCCTGGACCTGGGCGCGCTGGGCATCGCGCTGGTTGCGCGCAATGCGCTGTCCGTGGCAGTGGTGTTCGTCGTGTGCGGTGCGCTGGTGTGGTGGCTGGATGGTGCCTTGGCGGCGCGCCGCCGGAACCGCTAACGCATCAGCTGCCGCCGAGCAGCTGCAGCTGATCGCGCAGCGCCATCGCCGCGCCGGGATTGCGCTGTTTGGCCGCACCGATGAACAGCACATATACCTCGCGCGGTGGCTGCGCGGGGCGTTCGGCGCAAAGGTGGGGAAGGTCCGGATTGTCTTCGCCGCGGGCCCAGCGCATCGCACGCAGGCACCATTGCTCCATGGCCCTGGCCGGGTAGCCGGCGCGCAGGTTGGCGCGCGAGCGCATCAGCCGCGCATAGAGGAACCCCGCGGTCGGGTCGGCAAAGCTGGGGTACTCATCCGAGCCACTGAATACCAGCGCTGCACCGTGGGCGCGGGCAGCGGCCAACAGCGCCGGCGTCCATGCTGCGGGATTGCGTACCTCCAGTGCATGCTGCAGAAGCCGACCGTCGATCTTGCGCGGGAGCATGCCCAGGAACTGCTCGAATTCGTCCGCACCGGCGGGATGGCTGTCGCCGAACTGCCAGATCAGCGGTCCCAGCCGGTCCTCCAGCACGCTGATGCCCTCGATGAAGCGCTCGGCGCGTTCACCAACGGTGGTCAGGTCATGGGTCTGGGTGATTGTGCGCGGCGCCTTGGCCGAGAAGCGGAAGCCCGCTGGCGTCTGCTCGCGCCACTGCGCATAGATGGCCGGCTTCTGCGCACGGTAGAACGTGCTGTTGATCTCGATGCAGCCCAGCTGTTGGCTGGCGTAGGCCAGTTCTTCGCGTTGCGGCAGCCCGGCCGGATAGAACGTGCCGCCGCGCCATGCCGGGAAGACCCAGCCGCCGATGCCGGTGCGGATGGTGCCGGGCGGTGTGCTCATGCGCCGCCCGCATGGTCGGCCCACGGGTCGTAGCTGCCGAACCACCACAGGTAACCTTCCAGATCGCGGCAGGCATAGCCGCGGCCGCCATACGGTTGGTCGGCGATGTCCATGACGATCTGCGCGCCCGCGGCGACGGCGCGCGCATGGTGCGCATCCGGATCGGCCACGATCACGCAGGCGCTCTGGGTCTGCCGACCGCCGACCTCGTCCGGGTGGACGCTGTAGCGGCCCCACTCGCTGGCGTTGTCGACCGAGCCGAGCATGATCATGCCGTGGCCATACACCAGCTGGGCGTGGTGGACGATATCGCCCTCGGCATACACCGCCTGTTTCTGGAAGCCGAACGCGCGCTGCAGCCACGCCATCGCGGCGTGTGCATCGCGGTAGCGCAGGCAGGGAATGATCGTGGCGGTGGTCTCGGCGGGCGCGGTCATGGCGGGCCTCCTTCTGGCACAGGCGAGCCTGATCCGGGCCGCGTTACCATCGTGCGAAACCGGGGCATCGACACCCTCGACGCCCCCGCCACACGCAACCGGAGACACTGCTTGAACACATCCTGGATCGGAGGCGCCGTGCTGCTCGCATGCGCACCCTTGGCATCGGCCGCCGTGCCGGCCGAACTGCAGCGGCTGGACGCCACCATCGAACGCGCCCGCGCCGAGTTCGACATCCCCGGCATCGCCGTGGCGGTGGTCAAGGATGGCAAGGTAGTGATGGAGCGCGGCTACGGGGTGCGCGAGCTGGGCAAGCCGGATCCGGTCCAGGCCGATACGCTGTTCGCGATCGCGTCCAACACCAAGGCGTTCACCGCCACCGCGCTGAATCTGCTGGCCGAGCAGGGCAAGCTGAAGATGGAGGATCGCGTGATCGATCATCTGCCCGGCTTCCGCATGTCCGATCCGTACGTCACCGGCGAAATGCGCATCCGCGATCTGCTCTCGCACCGCAGTGGCCTGAGCCTGGGCGCGGGCGACCTGCTGTTCTGGCCGACCACCTCCTACAGCAACAAGGAGGTGGTGCAGCGGCTGGGCAAGGTGCCGCTGAAGGCCGGTTTCCGTGATCGCTATGCCTACGACAACATTCTCTACGCGGTCGCCCAGCAGGTGATCGAACAGGTGTCCGGGCAGACCTATGCGGACTTCCTGCAGCAGCACATCTTCACCCCGGTGGGCATGCAAGGCACCCGCTACAACGCCGATCATCTGCAGCCCGGCGACAACGCCGCGGTCGGTCACGCCAAGTACGATTTCAGCCAGCTGCGCACCGTCGCGCCGCTGACCTGGTCCAACAATGCCGGCGCCGGCGGCATTTATTCCAGCGTGCACGACATGGCGCGCTGGATGAACGTGCAGCTGGCCCACGGCACGCTGGAGAACGGGCAGCCACTGTTCACCGCCAAGACCCAGCAGGCGATGTGGCAGATGATTACGCCTCAGGTCGTGCCCGAACCGAGCGTGCCGCAGCTGGCGGCCGCACGGCCGAACTTCGCCGGCTATGGCGAAGGCTGGAGCCTGAGCGACTACCGCGGCCAGAAGCTGGTCTGGCATACCGGCGGCTGGCCGGGGATGGTGTCGCGCGTGACCCTGGTGCCGGAGCACAAGCTGGGCATCGTGGTGCTCACCAACCAGGAAGTCGGCGCGGCCTTCAATGCCATCACGATGGAAGCGCTGGATGCCTATCTGCAGGCCCCGGCCACCGACTGGGTCGCCGCGTATGCCGCTGCCGTTGCCAAGTCACAGGAGAAAGCAGACGAAGGCTGGGCCAAGCACCAGGCCGCACGTGATGCGAGATCCAAGCCGTCGCTGCCACTGGCGCGCTACGCAGGGGGCTACCGCGACGCATGGTACGGCGATGTATTCGTTGAGCAGCAGGGCGGCAAGCTGCGCCTGCGCTTCGGCAAGACCGCGCAGTTGATCGGCACGCTGGAACATTGGCAGCACGATACCTTCCTGGTGCGCTGGGACGACCGGTCACTCAATGCCGACGCCTTCGTGAATTTCAGTCTGGATCCGGACGGCAACGTCCGTGAGGTCCGCATGCAGGCGGCGTCCTCGCTGACCGATTTCAGTTTCGATTTCCAGGACCTGCTGCTGACACCGATCGCGCCCGAGGCCAAGGGCTGAACCCCGTCGCCGGCGTGTGATGGAGGTGAGAGTAAAAGGACAGGCCGCGGTGGGATAATCGCGGCCTGTTTTGTTTTTGGTGCACTGCGATGTTCCGCTGGTTCGAATCGCTGATTCCGGTTTTCCCGCCGATCGATGCGCGCATGCCACCGCGCAAGGTGGTGCCGTTCTATATCCACTATCTGCGCCCGGTGTGGCCGGTGCTGCTGGCCACGTTGATCGCCGGCCTGCTGTTGGCGCTGGTCGAAGTGGCGATGTTCGATTTCCTTGGCCGCATCGTGGACATGGTCGCCGAGCAGCCCGGCAGCGATTTCTTTGCGCGGCATGCCAACACGCTGATGTGGATGGCCGGCATCACCCTGATCGCGCGCCCGCTGCTGGTGTCGTTGCACAGCCTGCTGGTGAACCAGGCGATCGTACCGGGGCTGAGCAACCGCTCGCGCTGGTTGATGCACAACTATGTGGTGCGGCAGAGCCTGAGCTTCTTCCAGAACGATTTCGCCGGCAGCATGGCCAATCGGGTCATGCAGACGGGTACGTCGCTGCGTGAATCGGCCGTGCAGATGGTCGATTCGCTCTGGTACATCATCGTCTACACCGGCACCGCGCTGTACCTGTTCGCGCAGGCGGACTGGCGGCTGATGATTCCGTTGGGGCTGTGGATGGCCGGCTACGCGGTGATCATGTGGTACTTCGTGCCGCGGGCCAAAGAGCGCGCGTGGATCGCCTCCGAAGCACGCTCCAAAGCGATGGGCCGCATTGTGGATGGCTACACCAACGTGCCCACGCTGAAGCTGTTCGCCCATGGCGGGCGCGAGCAGGCCTACGTGGCCGAGGCGATCGACGAACTGGCCACCAAGCACCGTGGCCAGACCCGGGTCACCACCGGGCTGGAAGTCACCATCGCCATCGTCAACGGCTTCCTGATCGTGGGCACCTGCGGCCTAGCGCTGTGGCTGTGGAACGGCGGCCACATCACCGTCGGCGCAATCACCCTGGCCACCGGCCTGGTGATCCGCATCCACAACATGTCCGGCTGGATCATGTGGACCATCAACGGCATCTTCGAAGATATCGGCACGGTGCAGGACGGCATCACCACCATCTCCCAGCCGCTGACCGTGCAGGACCGTATCGACGCCGTGCCGTTGGTGGTCAGCCAGGGCGCCGTGCATTTCGATCACATCCATTTCCATTACGGCAAACGCGGGGGCGTGATCGCCGGGTTGGACCTGCAGGTGAAACCCGGTGAGAAGATCGGCCTGGTGGGTCCCTCGGGTGCCGGCAAGTCGACCCTGGTCAACGTGCTGCTGCGTCTGTACGACCTGGAGAGCGGGCAGATCCGCATCGACGGCCAGGACATTGCGGGTGTCACCCAGGAGAGCCTGCGCCGGCAGATCGGCGTGGTCACCCAGGACACCTCGCTGCTGCACCGCTCGATCCGCGACAACCTGCTGTACGGCCGCCCCGATGCGACGGAAGAACAGTTGCACGCAGCGGTGGCCAAGGCGCGCGCCTCGGCCTTCATCGATACGCTGGTCGATGGGGAAGGGCGCCGTGCTTACGACGCGCACGTCGGCGAGCGCGGGGTGAAACTGTCCGGCGGCCAGCGCCAGCGCATCGCGATCGCGCGGGTGCTGCTCAAGGACGCCCCGATCCTGGTGCTGGACGAAGCAACCTCGGCGCTGGATTCGGAAGTGGAAGCGGCGATCCAGGACAACCTGGACGAGTTGATGACCGGCAAGACGGTGATCGCGATCGCGCACCGCCTGTCCACCATCGCGCGCATGGACCGGCTGGTGGTGATGGATCAGGGCCGCATCGTGGAGACCGGCACGCACGCCGAGCTGATCGCGGCGGGCGGGTTGTATGCGCGGCTGTGGGCGCGGCAGACCGGGGGCTTCGTCGCCGCCGATGCCTAACCGGTGCCGACGCTGCCGGGGGGTAGAGCCGACGGTCAGTCGGCTGCTCCCCGCGTAGAGCCGGGTTCTACCCGGCTGGTCCTGCTGTTGCGTGGCGCAGGCCGCCGGGTAGAACCCGGCTCTACGAAACCCCACAAAAAAAAAGCGGCCCGGTTCGCACCGGGCCGTTGCCTGTCTGACGAGGAACCAGGCGGGTTTACTCGATCGGCTGGTCCAGCATCAGCTGGCGCGCGAAGCGCACCGGCGGGGCGCCGTAGGACAGCATCTGATCGTGGTACGCCTTCAGGTTGAACTTCGCGCCCTGCTTGTCCTGCACGGCCTTGCGGGTATCGAAGTGTTCCTGCGCACCGACGAAGTAGGTCGGCAGCTGCGCGGAGGTCAGCTGCGCACGCACCCACTTGCCCGAGGCTTCGCTTTCCTGCTGGAAGGCATCGTGGGTCATCAGGTGCATCGCCTGCTCACGCGTCCAGTTGTCCACGTGCACGCCCTGATCCAGGATCGCGTTGGAGATGGTGCGCAGGTAGAACTTCAGCTGCACCAGGTGGAACAGCGGATCGTTGTCCAGGTAACCCTGCTCCTGCATCATCCGCTCGGTGTAGACCGCCCAGCCTTCGGCGAACAGGCCCGAACGCAGCACCGCGCGCAGCGTGGAGGGGAACTTGCCCGAGTGCCAGCCTTCCAGGTAATGCCCCGGGGTGCCTTCGTGGATGCTCAGCAGGTGGATCATGCGGCTGTTGTATTCGCGCAGGAACGAATCGACCTGCTTGTCCGTCCAGTCGTCCGGGATCGGCGAGACCGCGTAGAAGGTCTTCAGGTTCTTGTCGAGCGGGCCCGGCGAGTCGCAATAGGCCACGGCCACGCCACGCTGGAATTCCGGCATCAGGATGATGTCGACCGGCGAATCGGGCAGGGTCACCAGGTCATGCTTGCGCACGAACTCGGTGGACTGCTCCAGCGCGGCCTTGGCGTCGTCAACCACCTTGTCGCGGGCCGGCTTGTCGGCATAGGCCAGCTCCAGCGCGGCTTCGATCGCGGCCTGCTGCTGCTCATCGCTCGGGTTGGCCGGCAGCGCCGGCGCGCCCGGCTTGTCCTTGAGCACGGTCTGCGCGATGCCGTACATGTCCTGGCGCACACGCTTGAGCTCGGCACGCGCGCGCTCGCCGATCTCGGCGCGCGAGAGCGAGGAGTTCAGCGCGAACTTCAGCTTCTGGTCGTACAGGTCCGCACCGATGCGGAAGTCCCCCTTGGCGTTCGGCACCAGGGTCTTGTCCAGCCAGGTCTGCTGCTCGTCGACAGCCTTCTTCAAGCCCTCGATCGCGGCCTGCAGGCGCTTCTGGTCCTCGGCCGGCAGCTCACCGATGTGCGGGGTGATGAAGGTATCGACGATGCTCAGGATGCCGCGGTTCTGTTTGGCCACGGTTTCAGCATGGATCTTCGGAACGCGGGCCGGGTCCAGGTTCTCGCGGGCCTGGGCGAAGATCTGCGGCAGCTTCTCCATGCGCGCGGTCGCCGACTTCAGGCGGTCGGGCAGCGGGGCGAACTCACGCGCCATCAGGCCGTAGAGCGCGCTGCCGGCCATGCCGTTGTACATCTGCGGGTCCCACTTGGGCGACTGCAGCACTTCCGCGGTCCAGACCTCGGACTGCAGCTGGTTGCGCAGGATCGCCGCATCCACCTGGTTCTCGCGCGAGAGCTTGCTGACGTCGATCTTGTCCAGATCGCCCAGCAGTGCCTTGTATGCGGTCAGCACCTTCTGCTGGCCGGCCGCGCTCAGGTCGTCGATCTCGCTGTCGTAGCGGTGGTCGCCGATCTGCGTGGCGCTGATCGGGGACAGCTGCATCCAGGTGTCGAGGGCGCGCTTGGACAGATCGGCGAAGGCCGCATCGACCGCGGCATCGCCAGCCGGGATGGCCGCTTCGGTGCCGGTGGTGGGCGTCGGGGAGTCGGCCTGCTGGCAGCCACCAAGGGCGGCGATCAGGGCGAGGGCAAGCAGATGCTGGCGCATCGGTGTTCCTGTACTGGGGACAATCCCCGAGCATAGGGCCGATGGCCGCCGTTGTCCCCGTGCCATTGGATTACCATGCGCCGTGAAGATCACCGCTTTTGATGGAGCTGCACTGTGACCGAGTGGAAAGGACGGGCCCGCGCCGGGCTGGCAGGGATGCTGTTGTTGGTCCTGGTGGCCTGTGGCCGCAGCGGGCCGAACTACGCCGCCGATGCGGCCGCCGGGGCCGTGGCGTCCCCCGAGGGCGCGTTCCTGGCGTATGAACACGACATCCGCATCCAGCTGGATGCAAAGCGCATCAGTGAGCGGGTCAAGGCCGTGTCCGCGGCCTGCCAGAGCAACCGGTTCGGGGACTGTGCCGTGCTGCAGGTAGGCGAGGAAGGCGGTGAAACCCGCTCCGGCTCCATCCGCGTGCGCATCGCGCCCAAGGGCGTGGAACCGATCATCGCCCTGGCTGGTGAAGGCGGCGATGTGGCCTCGCGCAACACGCATGCCGAAGATCTGGCCCAGCAGGTGGCCGATACCGCGCTGACCCAGACGCGGTTGCAGAAAGAACACGCGCAGCTGCAGGCGTATCAGCAGCGCAGTGACATGAAGGTGGCCGACCTGTTGGCGGTCTCGCAGCGCATGGCGGAGATCGAGGCGGGGCTGGAGCAGGCCAACAAGGACGCGGCACAGCAACGCCGGCGGATCGACACCCAGCTGGTGACGATGCACTTCGAAGGCCCGGCCGGGCAGCGCAGCCGCAGCGAAATCGGCAAGGCGTTCAGTGAGTTCGGGGCGATCTTCACCACCAGCATCGCCTTCGTGATCCGCGCGATCGCCGCCTTGGTGCCGGTCGGCGTGGTGGTCTGGGCGGTCGGTGCCGTGGTCGTGGCGCTGTGGCGCCGTCGCAAGCGGCGCAAGGCCGCGGGGGCCGCACGCTGACCAGACCGGTCGTGGGGGGGCCGGGTGGGAGGCCACCAACCCCGCTACAAACCAAAAAATCTGGCAAAGAAAAAAAAAAAA
>NZ_JBDJLE010000024.1:0-60393 GCF_039673205.1 Stenotrophomonas sp. TWI809
AGTGAAACGCAGCTGCGCCGATGGTAGTGTGGCCTAAGCCATGCGAGAGTAGGTCATCGCCAGGGTTTTTACCCCGAAAACCCCGCTGCTCACGCAGCGGGGTTTTCTTTTATTGCAGGCACCTGGTTTTTGCAGGTATCTGTTTCTCGGAAGAGACCTCTGCTGAGCTGGCGCAACGCGCTGCTCCAACCGTCTCCCTGGTGAAATTAGCGCTGTGGCACCACCCGATCCCATCCCGAACTCGGAAGTGAAACGCAGCTGCGCCGATGGTAGTGTGGCCTAAGCCATGCGAGAGTAGGTCATCGCCAGGGTTTACACCCAAAACCCCGCTCCTCACGCAGCGGGGTTTTTTTTGTCCTTCTCCCAACGGAGGAGAGCGTCTCATTTCACGTGCCACAGCAGATGAGCACGGTCATGCGTATGCGGCCAGTGCGGCGGTAGGTTCTGTGTTTTGGGAATGGTGGCGTCTCCGCTTACATCCTCCGCGAGCGTGAGGACCCCGCAGCGTTCGGTAGGCTCCTCGGCAAATGTCCCCCGGCCGACGCCTGCAGGCGACGCCCTCCTCCTCGATTTTGCCCAGGAGCCTACCGGCCGCTACGGGGCTGCGCGTGCGGTACGCGCACCGCTGACCGGAGCTCGCTTTGCGGCGCCAGTGGTCTGCACACGTGGGTCGCGATGCCCTTGTGGGCGAAATCAAGGAGGAGGCCGTCGCCGCAAGGCGGCGGCCGGGGGGACATTCGCCGGCAAGGGTATCGCGGCCCACCGCCCGGCCAACCTAGCCGCCGCCGCACTTGGAAAGCTGCCGCGCTTCATGCTCGTCACGCGGAGGGGAAAAGAACCAAAAAAAACGGCGCCCCGAAAGGCGCCGTTTTCATGAAGCAAAGATCACGTCACAGCAACCAACCGCTTAGCGCGCAGACTCCGGGGCCGGCGTCTCAGCGCCCTTGCCCTTCATCATCGCATCGCGTGCCGCCTTGAACGGATTGCCTTCGTACCAGTTCGGCCAACGATCGCCGCCAGCCAGTTCCTTGCCAACCCCATACAGCAGCTGCAGATCCTCAACCGTGCCATCCAGCTTCCAGGTGGCCGGATCGAACTCGTCCTTCGGGCCGTGGTACCGGTGGCTGCCGTAGTCCTCGGCGGCCTTGCGGCCCGCTTCGACACCGCCGTCACGCAGATCCTCACCCCCGTCTGCATACAGCGCTGGCACCCCCGCCTTGGCGAAGTTGAAGTGATCCGAACGGAAGTAGAAACCGCTCTGCACTGCGGTCTCGCCGTGCAGGGTACGCCCCTGGTTAGCGGCCAACGGCTTGAGGATGTCTTCCAGCTCGGAGCTGCCGAAGCCGGTCACGGTCATGTCCTTGGCACGGCCCGCCACCGACATCGCATCGATGTTGATCACACCGGCGATCTTGTCCAGCGGGAAGGTCGGGTGGCTGACGTAGTACTTCGAGCCCAGCAGGCCGGACTCTTCCAGCGTCACTGCAAGGAACACCACCGAACGCTCCGGTGCCGGCTGCTGGTGCACCATCGCATCGGCGACTTCCAGGATGCCGGCCACGCCGGTCGCGTTGTCGACGGCACCGTTGTAGATGGTGTCGCCCTGCTCACCCTCG
Organism: Stenotrophomonas sp. TWI809; assembly: GCF_039673205.1. Taxonomy (NCBI): domain Bacteria; kingdom Pseudomonadati; phylum Pseudomonadota; class Gammaproteobacteria; order Lysobacterales; family Lysobacteraceae; genus Stenotrophomonas; species Stenotrophomonas sp. TWI809. Next base: position 1,617 of record NZ_JBDJLE010000024.1, read on the forward strand.
TGCTTGCCCAGGTGATCCCAGTGCGCCATGTAGAGCACGGCTTCATCGGCCCGCTTGCTGCCCGGCAGGACGCCGACCACGTTGCGCGACTTCTTCTCGGCGATGGTGCTCTTCAGATCGAAGGACACCTTGGCCTTCAGCGGCACCGGCTTGAAGCCGCGCTTGCTGGCGTCCTTGTAGGCCTTGTCCAGATCCAGGCCGGCCTCGGCGAACAGCTGGCGTGCCGCCTCGGCGCTCAGCCAGCCCTGTGCGGGCAGACGCGCTTCCGGGTCATCCTTGGCCGGCAGGTCGTACTGCGGGCCGGCCCACGAGTTCTTGACCACGTCCCAACCGTACGATGCACCGGCGGTGTCATGCACGATCAGCGCGGCGGCGGCGCCCTTGCGTGCGGCCTCTTCGAACTTGTACGTCCAGCGCCCGTAATAGGTCATGCGCTTGCCGTCGAACAGCGTCTCGTCGTTGACGTGGAAGCCGGGATCGTTGACGAACATCACGACCGTCTTGCCCTTCCAGTCCTGGCCGGCATAGTCGTTCCACTTCTGCTCCGGCGCATCCACGCCGTAGCCGACGAAGACCAGGTCGCTGGCCTCGACCTTCACGTCCGGCTGGCCGCTGCGGGTACCGATCACCATGTCGGTGCCGAACTTCAGCTCGCGGGTCTTGCCGGCCTGGTCCAGCGTCAACACGGTCGACTCATCGGCCGTGGTCTCGGTCATCGCCACGTCCTGGAACCAGCTGTCGCCGTTGCCGGGCTGCAGGCCGATGCGCTGCATCTGGTCGCGGATGTAATTGACGGTCAGCTCTTCGCCCTTGCTGCCCGGCGAGCGGCCTTCGAATTCATCCGAGGCCAGGGTCTTGACCAGCTCGGCGAAGTCGCCGGCGTTGATCTCGGGCGAGAAGGCATGGCCCGGCGCGGTCGGTGCCGCGTCAGTGGCGGGTGCCGCGGTGGGCGCGGCGGATTCGCCCTTGCACGCGGTCAACGCAGCGGCAGCGGCAAGGCACAACAGAAGTTTGCGGGGCATCATCGGTTCCTGGAACGGGAAAGGCGGGTGCGCACGGCACCAGTCACCACCATATCAATCCTGCGGTGCGGTGTCGGTATCGAAGGGCACGGCCACGGCGCCGCTGACCGGGCCGATGCGGGCAGTGCGGTGTACATACAGGGTGACCTCGCGCTCGAACTGCAGCGACCCGTTGACTGCCGCGTTCGGTCCGATGATCACGCGCGGCTTGCGGCCGGGGGTCAGCGACAGGTTGAAGTTCGGCTTCTTGACCTCGATCCCGCCTTCGACCTGCGAACCCACGCCCACGGTGATGTCGCCGTTGACGGTTTCGATGCCGCGCGCCACGCGCGTTTCGACCAGCCCGATGCTGCCGTTGACCGTTTCCAGCCCGCCGTCGATCTGGGTGCCGCGATCCAGGAAGATGCCGCCGTTGACGGTGTCCACGCCGCCACTGGCAACCACTTCGCGCCCGACCCGCACGCTGCCATTGACCGTGGAAATGCCGCCGGTGCGCGCGCGATCCGCCACGCGGATGCCGCCGTTGACGGTTTCGATGCGACCGGTGACCGCACCTTCGGCGACCTTGATGCCGCCGTTGACCGTCTCCAGATTGCCGTAGCTTTGGCCGGCCTCGGCAGAGATGCTGCCGTTGACCTTGCTGATGTTGTCGCTTGCGAAGGCCGGCGCACAGGGCAGCGTCAGGGCCAGCAGCAGCGGAAGCAGGGAGCGTTTCATGGGAACCTCGATGGTGGAGCGCGGCTGGCAGGCCGCCTGCAGGAATGTCACCATGCATCGTTGCAATCCGCATCTGCCTGAAGTCACTGGAAAGCCCTTGCGCCACAACGCCTTTTCCTCACGCCGGGATAACAATCCGACCGACGGACGCGGTCGCACGCAGTGGCTGACCCCGGCGTTGCGTGCGCTGCTGCTGGCCGTGGCCGTTCTCGGCGCCAGCCCGCTGGCTGCGCAATCCTCCAAGGAAGCCGAACGCAAGCTGCAGAAACTGCGCAGCGAGCTCAAGGGCGTGGCCCAGGAGCGGCGGAATCTGGAAGGTCAGCGCGGGCAGGCGTCGCGCCAGCTGCGCGATGCCGATGAGAAGGTCGCCCGCACCGGGCGCGTGCTGGCCCAGACCGAAACCGCACTGCAGCGCGAAACCCGCGCCATGAACGAACTGCAGGCCAAGCGCGATGCGCTGCAGGCCGGCCTGCAGCAGCAGCGCGCGGAACTGGCCTCGCTGCTGCGCGCGGCGTACCGCATCGGCAACAACGCACCGTTGAAGCTGCTGCTGTCGCAGGACCGTGTCGCCGATGCGAACCGCAGCCTGGCCTATCACCGGTATCTGCAGCGCGAGCGCGCGCAGCGTATCCAGTCACTGACGGCTGATCTCACCGAACTGCAGCGCGTGGAGACGGAAATCGTCGAACGACGCAAGGCACTGGAAGGCACCCGCCAGCAGCAGAAACAGCAGGTTGCCACGCTGGCCGACGATCGTCGCGAGCGGGCGGCCACGGTCGCCTCGCTGGACGAGCGGTACAAAGACCGCAGCGAGCGCGAAAAAGCCCTGGGCCAGGATGCCAAGGCATTGGAAACACTGCTCGCGAATCTGCGTGCGGCCGCCGCCCGTGCCGAGGCCGAGCGCCGTGCTGCCGCGCGACGTGCCGCCGCGGAGAAGGCGGCCGCCGAGAAGGCTGATCGCGCCGCTGCTGCGAGCGGCACGCGCCCGCCGCCGCGCGCGACCAAGACGCCCCCTGCGGTTGCCTCCGCGCCCGCGCCCAAGGTGGGCGGTCTGGGCTGGCCGTTGTCGGGCAATCTGCTCGCCCGCTATGGCGGCAAGCTGCCCGATGGCCGCACCAGCAGTGGCGTGCTGATCGGCGCGCCCGCCGGCAGCACCATCACCGCCGTGGCAGATGGCACGGTGGTGTTTTCCGATTGGATGACCGGTTACGGCATGATCCTGATCGTGGATCACGGCAACGGCTACATGAGCCTCTATGCGCACAACGACACGCTGCTGCGTGATGCCGGCGCCACGGTGAAGAAGGGCGAGGCCGTGGCCAAGGTCGGCAATTCTGGTGGCCAGGGCGTGACCGCGCTGTACTTCGAACTGCGCCGCAATGGACAGCCGGTGGACCCGGGCAGCTGGCTGCAGCGGCGATAAACCGCGCCCAACACGGGGGCACCGCCAGGCACGGGGTTCAACGGGAATTTATCGTCGCTTCGCGCATAATCGGGCGACGCACCCCCGTGCGTGGTCAACCGTCCCCCGCTCATCCTGGAGTGCTTCATGCGTGTAGCCCGTTCCGCCACCTTGCTGCTGGCCCTGTTGCCCGCGGTGTCCTGGGCGCAGCAGACCGCCGAAGCGCCGGCACGCGGGGCCGATGCGGCCACCACGGAAGAAGCGGTGACCTCACGGGTTCCGTTGGAAGAGATCCGCCGCTACGTCGCCGTCTACAACGCGGTGCGCGCCGCCTATGTGGATCCGGTCGACGACAAGAAGCTGATGCAGTCCGCCATCCGTGGCCTGCTGCTGGACCTGGATCCGCACAGCACCTACTTCGACAAGGAAGACGCCGAAGCCTTCGATGAGCAGGCCAACGGCGCCTACGACGGCATCGGCGTGGAGCTGCAGCAGCAGCCCGACAACAGCAGCCTCAAAGTCATTTCGCCGATCGACGATACCCCGGCCGCACGCGCGGGCATTCTTGCCGGCGATCTGATCATCGCCATCGACGGCAAGCCGATCAGCGCGATCGAAGCCACCGAACCGCTGCGCGGCGTGGCCGGGACCAAGGTCGTGCTCACCCTGGTGCGCGAAGGCAAGCCCAAGCCGTTCGATGTCACCGTCACCCGCGAGACCATCCGCGTCACCAGCGTGCGCAGCAAGATGCTGGAGCCTGGTTATGGCTACATCCGCCTGAGCACCTTCCAGGCCGACACCGGTGCCGATTTCCAGAAGCACGTTGCCCAGCTGCAGCAGCAGGCCGGTGGCAAGCTCAAGGGCCTGGTGCTGGATCTGCGCAGCAACCCGGGTGGCCTGCTCACCGCCGCCGTGCAGGTGGCCGACGATCTGCTCGAGAAGGGCAACATCGTCAGCACCCGCGGCCGCATCTCGATCAGCGATGCCCGTTTCGATGCGACCCCGGGCGATCTGCTCAAGGGCGCGCCGGTCGTGGTGCTGGCCGACGCCGGCTCGGCCAGTGCCTCCGAAGTACTGGCCGGCGCGTTGCGCGACAACGGCCGCGCGCGCGTGGTCGGCAGCCGCACCTTCGGCAAGGGCTCGGTGCAGACCGTACTGCCGCTGGACAACGGTGACTCGGTGAAGCTCACCACCGCGCGATATTTCACCCCGAGCGGCAAGTCGATCCAGGCCACGGGCATCATCCCCGACGTGCTGCTGCAGCCGGAGAAGCGCGCCGGCGATGACGACCTGCCGGCCAGCCTGACCGATTACAGCGAAGCCACGTTGCCCGGCCACCTGCGCGGTGACGAAGAAGGCACCGAAGGCTACAAGGCCGGTGACGTGCTGCCGGGCGATGGCCCGATCAATGACGCGCTGGCCGAGTTGAAGCAGCCCGGTTCGGTGCTGGCCCGGCAGAAGGCAGAGGCCGCGAAGAAGCCGGCGGCCAAGCCGGCGGCGGCAGCGGCAGCGGTGGAAAAGCCTGCCGATGCAACGGTCAAGCCGGCAGAAACGAAGCCTGCAGAGACCAAGCCGGCAGAGACCAAGCCGGCCGAACAGCCTGCGGCTGCACCGGCTACGCCCGCACCGGCCAAGCCGGAAGCCCCGGCCTCGACGGCACCGATCAAGCCCTGACCGGTAGTGCCGGCCGCTGGCCGGCTCTACTCGAATCCAACCCTGCGTGGAGCCGGCCAGCGGCCGGCACTACCCGTTGGCCGATCTGTCGGCCGACCCGCTCCCGGTCATGCCCTCAAAACCCATGCCGCTTGCGCAGCCGCCGCGCGATCGCCGCGCGCACATACACGCCATAGCCGAGCCCGAACACGAAGCCGGCGATATGCGCCCACCAGGCCACCATGCCGAAGGTCGGGCCGATGTAGGCGAACACCACCTGCAGCGCCGCCCAGACCCCGATCAGCAGATAGGCGGGGGCGCGGACGAATTCCAGGAACAGGCCCAGCGGGATCACCACGCCCAGCCGCGCGCCTGGGAACAGGGCCAGGTAGGCGCCGATCAAGGCCGACACCGCGCCGCTGGCACCGATGATGATCTGGTCCGGGTTGCCCATGGTGTAGATGGCGGTCAGATTCGAGATCGCCCCGCCCACCAGGAACAGCAGCATCAGCCGCCACGGCCCCAGCACGCGTTCGGCCGGCAGCCCGAAGATCAGCAGGAACACCAGGTTGCCCAGCAGGTGCGACCAGTCCGCGTGCAGGAACAGCGCGGTGAACAGCCGCAGCACGCTGCCGTCCTGCAGGGTCGCCCACCAATCCAGCGGATGGGTCAGGCCGGTCGAGAGGGCGCCCCAGTCCATCCACAGGCTGCGCCGCGCATCGTCCGGCCGGGAGATCGACCAGAGGAAGGCCACCCACAGCGCGGCGAACAGCAGGGGGGTGGCCCAGCGGTAGGCGGCTTTCTTGCGGGAGGGGGTCGACACGAACATGCGGGCACTAGCCTAGCGCGGAGGCTGACCTGAGGGGGATATGTCGCGTTCAGCATGAATAGCCACAAGGGCGACTTACGTTATTGTTTCATTAACCGCTCTCGGTATACTCGCATACGGCGTCGTATGTCGGGAGGGGAATCCGGCGCGTTGTCCTGACCCATCAAGGGGAGGGGCGGCGCAGGCGCGCGTTGCCAACATCACCGCTTTCCGGAGAGAACCAACAATGCATACCGCTTCCACTCTTGCCCGCGTCACCGCCCTGGCCGTCGGCATCGCCGGTGTCCTGGCCGTGGGCCACGTCAACGCTGCCGCCTTCCAGTTGAAGGAAAACAGCGCCAAGGGCCTCGGCCGCGCCTTTGCCGGTTCCGGCAGCGCCGCCGGCGACGCCTCGATCATGGCCGTCAACCCGGCCGGCATGCGCCAGCTCGAGGGCATGCAGGTCCAGGGCGACCTGAGCGCGATCAGCTTCTCGGCCAAGTACAAGGGCACCGGCCGCAACGGCGCAGGTCAGCCGCAGACGGGCGGTAACGGCGGCGACGCCGGCATGATCGCCCCGGTTCCGGCCGCGTACTTCCACATGCCGATCGGCGAGCAGGCCCACTTCGGCGTCTCGCTGACCGCCCCGTTCGGCTTCAAGACCGATTATGACAATGGCTGGGTCGGCCGTTACAGCGGTCTGAAGACCGATATGAAGGCCATCGACCTGGGCTTTGCCGCGTCCTACGACGTCAACCCGTACGTGTCCTTCGGCGCGTCCGTGTTCGTCGAGCACCTGACCATCGAGCTGAGCCAGGCTGTCGACTTCGGCGCCCTCTTCGCCGGTCGCGTGCCGGGCTACGCGCCGGGCAGCGCCGATGGCAAGTCGACCGTGAAGGGTGACAACAACGCCGTGGGCTGGACCGTCGGCGGTTTGTTCAGCCCGGACGAGAACACCCACATCGGCATCAGCTACCGCTCCAAGGTCGAGCACAAGATCACCGGCGGCGATGCCAACTTTGATCTGCCCAACGATGGTGGCCGTACGGCGACGATTCTGGCAGCGACCCAGCCGGGCGTGTTCGTCAACACCAGCGGCAAGGCCACGCTGACCCTGCCGGCCTCGGCCACCCTGAGCGTCACCCACAACATCAATGACCGCTGGACCGTCATGGGTGATGTGACCCGCACCGCGTGGTCGACCGCGTTCGACACGGTCACCATCGACTTCGCCTCCAACCAGCCGAACTCGGAGCTGAACTTCGCGTACCGCGACACGACCTTCGTCTCGCTGGGTACCGATTACAAGCTGAGCGACACCGTGACCCTGCGTGGTGGTGTGGCGCTGGACCAGACCCCGACCACCGACGCGCACCGCGACGTCCGCGTGCCGGATACCAGCCGCAAGTGGCTGTCGCTGGGCGTGGGCTGGACCCCGTCGGCGAACACCGAATACAACTTCGGTTACACCCACCTGTTCACCAGCGAGCCGAACATCCTGGTCAAGCCGACCCAGGGCAACCAGGGCAACTCGCTCAACGGCAAGTACAAGGTCCGTGGCGACGTGCTGGCCGCTTCGTTCAACTACAAGTTCTGATCAACGCCTGATCGGTTGAACGCAGCAGCAGAAAACCCCGCGAAAGCGGGGTTTTTTGTTGCCTGCAGAGAATGCGGACCGGATCAGCGCAACTGCCGCGGCGTGGCGTTGAGGCGCTTGCGCATCAGCCGGCGCAGCGCGGTGGGATCGCGGTAGCCCACTCGCTCGGCCACGGTCTCCACCGAGTAGCGGCTGTTCTCGAGCAGGGCGCGCGCCTGGTTCAACTGCACGCTGCGGATCAGGTGCAGCGGCCCTTGCCCGGTCGCCTTGCCCACCTGTCGCGACAGCGTGCGCGTGGACATGCCGGCATGCGCGGCGAGCGCGCCGACGCTGACCGTGGCCGGCAGGGTAGCTTCGATATGCGCGGTGAGCGAGGCGATCAGCGCGTTGCCCTGCGCCATCATCGCCGGGACCATGAACGGCGATTGCAGCTGCCGACGATCCAGCAGCAGTGCCCTCGCCACCGCATCGGGAAGCGCCGGGCCAAAGCGATGCCGGAGCAGGTACAGCATCAGATCGGTGTGCCCGAGCGCAGCACCGGCCGTGATCAGCGGCGCGTCGTCGATCACCATGCGGTCTGGATCGACCTGGCACTCCGGAGCTTGCCGCTGCAACGCGCCGGCCAGCCACCAGGTGGTGGTCACGCTGCGCCCGGTCAGCAGCCCGGCGTTGTGCAGCAGGAAGACAGAGGCACAAGAGGCCGCGACACGCCCGCCCGCCGCCACGTGCGCGCGCAGCGCCCGCACCACCCCCGGGATGTCGGGCGCACCCAGCCGCTGTGCGATGGCGTCGGGATCCTCCACGCCCAGCCCTGGCACGATCCAGCACGCCTGCGCATCGGCCACGCGTGGCATCGGCGCGGCACGCAGCTGCAGGTGCGTTCCCAGGCGGACAGCGCTGCGCGCTGGGCTGCAGACCTGCCAGCGCGGCACCGGCAGCCCCAGGCGCGGGGCGAGGGTGGCGGCCGTGGTGAGGATGTCCAAGGTAAGCGCGACGCTGGAGGCGAACGCACCCGGCAGGACGATGACAGTGAAATCATGCATTGGCTGATTGTGCACGAAAGATGTCGGATCGGCCGATGTCGCGCGGTGTGGCGTTCGGCTCCAATGGAGGCCCCTTACGCAACCGGTCGATCCGCATGCCCAACATCACCCTCACCCTTCCCGCCAACGCGTTCGACGCCGCTACCCGGCAACGCCTGCTGCAGGCGGTGCATGACGCCGCCGTCCGCGCCAGCGGCCTGGGTGCCGAACCAGCTCAGCAGCGGCTGTGCTGGGTGATGCTGCAGGAACTCGCGGCCGGCCACTGGCTGTGTGGCGGCCTGGATATCGGCGCACGCGGCATTCCCTGCCAGGTCGAGGTGCGGATTCCGCAGGGCGTGCTGGATGCGCAGCAACGCGCCGACTACGCGCTGCACCTGCACGACGCCATCGCCGGTTGCGTGGCACCGGGCGATCCGCGCGTGCTGCTGAGTTCGATCGTGATGACCGATATCGCCGATGGCCACTGGGCGGCCAACGGCCGACTGTGGCACTTGAACGACTTCGTGCAGGCGGCCGGTTACGCGCATCTGCAATCGCAGGTCGCATCGACATGATCACGCGCGCCGCGCGGCCGGAACGATGAACACTGGAATGACATCCAGCACGACGTACAATCCCCGCCCGGACTGCGCCCTGCCGTCCCGTGCTTACTGACAAGGATCTGTATATGTCGTCTCTGCTGCTGCGCTCCACGCTCGCCATTGGTCTGGCCGGTCTCTCGCTGCCTGCCATTGCCGCGCCGGAGTTCGCTGCCTGTTTCACGTTGACCCCGGGCCTGTCCTGGTCCAACGCCGATGAAACGCTGACCATCGAAAAAGTCACCTTCGCCGGCCAGACTGCCCTCAAGGTGCACAGTGCCGGTGGTGGCATCGGGATGGCCACGTTCCATGACATCAGCGGCCGCCAGCTGCTGGGCCAGGAGCGTTACAGCATGTCCAGCGACGGCCCCACGCGGACCGACACCTTCAAGCCGGCGCCGACGTTCCCGCAGAGCGCCAAGCCGGGCGATCGTTTCGAGCTCACCGGCGCGGGCGAGCGCACCAACCATGTCGACGAAACCGTCGAGCCGATCGACTACGACGGTTTTTCCGATTACACCTTCGTCGGTTTCGAGAACATTGAAGCGGATGTCGACAGCCAGCCGCGCACGTTCAAGGACACCTGCCACGTCACCGCGACCTTCGAAGACGGCCGTATCGAGGCGTGGTACGCCGCCGGTTTCGGCCGCATAAAGTTCGAGCGTTACATGGGTAACGAGCTGCTGATGCAGGACCAGATCGAGTCCATCGAAAGCCCGTGATCCGGGCCGCTGGCCGGCAACGCCAAGCGCGTGCCGGGCCCCACAAAAAACCCCGCTTTCGCGGGGTTTTTCGTTTGCTGCATGACGCCGGAGATCAGTCGCCCAGGGTCAGCAGCGAGGCATTGCCACCGGCCGCCGTGGTATTCACGGTGACGGTCTTTTCGGTGGCGAAGCGCAGCAGGTAGTGCGGGCCGCCGGCCTTGGGGCCGGTGCCGGACAGGCCCTGGCCGCCGAACGGCTGCACGCCGACCACCGCGCCGATCTGGTTGCGGTTGACGTACACGTTGCCGACGTTGATGCGCGAGGAAATGCGGTCGACGGTTTCATCGATGCGCGAATGCACGCCCAGGGTGAGGCCGTAGCCAGTGGCGTTGATCTGGTCGATCACCGCATCGAGCTGGTCGCCCTTCCAGCGGATCACGTGCAGCACCGGCCCGAAGATTTCCTTGTGCAGCTGGTCCAGGGTCTTCAGTTCGTACGCACGCGGCGCGAAGAAGGTACCGTGCGCGGCTTCGTCGCTGAGCGTGGCAGCGGCGATCAGGCGCGCCTCCTTCTCCATGCGCACGGCATGGTCCTTGAGGATCTGCAGCGCGTCGGCATCGATCACCGGGCCGACATCGGTCGACAGCAGCCCCGGGTCACCGACCTTCAGTTCGGCCATCGCGCCGGACAGCATGGTCATCACCTTGTCGGCGATGTCGTCCTGCACGAACAGCACGCGCGCGGCCGAGCAGCGCTGGCCGGCCGAGGTGAAGGCCGAACCGATCGCATCCTTGACCAGCTGTTCCGGCAGCGCCGAGGAGTCGGCGATGAAGGCGTTCTGGCCGCCGGTTTCGGCGATCAGCACACCGATGGCGGCGTCGCGGGCGGCCATCGCGCGGTTGATCGCACGGGCGGTGTCGGTGGAGCCGGTGAAGGCCACGCCGGCCACGCGCGGGTCGGCGGTCAATGCGGCACCGACGGTCGCGCCGTCGCCCGGCAGGAACTGCAGCACGCCTTCGGGCACGCCGGCGTCGAGCAGCAGCTTCACCGCGTAGTAGCCGATCAGGTTGGTCTGCTCGGCCGGCTTGGCGATCACGCTGTTGCCGGCGGCGAGCGCGGCGCTGACCTGGCCCAGGAAGATCGCCAGCGGGAAGTTCCACGGGCTGATGCAGACGAACACACCGCGGCCATGCAGCTGCAGTTCGTTGGATTCACCGGTCGGGCTGGGCAGCTTTTCGGCGTGGCCGAACTGCTCGCGCGCCTGCTTGGCGTAGTAGCGCAGGAAGTCGACCGCTTCGCGCACTTCGGCGATGCCGTCGGGCAGGCTCTTGCCGGCTTCCTTGACACACAGCGCCATGAACTCGGGCATGCGCGCTTCCAGCTGGTCGGCGGCGTGTTCCAGGATCGCGGCGCGGCTGGCGGCCGGGGTGCGGTTCCAGGCCGGCTGCGCGGCGACGGCATTGGCCAGCGCCTTCTCGACGGTGGCGCTGTCGGCCGGTTGCCACTGGCCCACTACCTGGCGCGTGTCGGCCGGGTTGGTCACGTTCAACAGTGCGCCGGTCGGGTTGGCACCCGGCACCAGCGGCGCGGCGTGCCACGGCTTCACGGCGGCGTTGAGCTGCTCGGCCAGGGCGCGCAGATCGTTGTCGTTGGCGAGATTGACGCCCATGGAGTTCTTCCTGTCATGGTTCTGGCTGCGCAGCAGATCGACCGGCAGCGGGATTTTCGGATGCGGGATGGACGCGAACGAGGAGACCACTTCGACCGGATCGCGGATCAGGTCGTCGATGGCCACGTTCTCGTCGGTGATGCGGTTGACGAAGCTGGAATTGGCGCCGTTCTCGAGCAGGCGACGCACCAGGTACGGCAGCAGGTCTTCGTGCGAACCGACCGGCGCATACACGCGGCATGGCACGTTCAGACGGTCGGCCGGCACCACTTCGGCATACAGGTCATCGCCCATGCCGTGCAGCTTCTGGTGCTCGTACTGGCCGCCCCTGGCGATCGCCTGCACCGCCGCGATGGTGTGCGCGTTGTGCGTGGCGAACATCGGGTAGATCGCATCGCTGTGCGTGAACAGACGCTTGGCGCAGGCCAGGTAGGAGACGTCGGTGTTCTGCTTGCGGGTGAACACCGGGTAGGCCGGCAGGCCGTCGATCTGCGCGCGCTTGATCTCCGCATCCCAGTACGCGCCCTTGACCAGGCGCACCTGCAGGCGGCGACCGATGCGACGGGCCAGGTCGGCCAGGTAGTCGATCGTGTACGGGGTGCGCTTCTGGTAGGACTGCACGACCACACCGAAGCCTTCCCAGCCGGCCAGCGAGGCATCGCTGACCACGGCTTCAATGATGTCCAGCGACAGTTCCAGGCGGTCGGTTTCTTCGGCGTCGACGGTGCAGCCGATGCCGTACGACTTGGCCAGCTGCGCCAGTTCCAGCACGCCCGGCACCAGGTCGGCCATGACGCGTGCGCGCTTGGCGTGCTCGTAGCGCGGGTACAGCGCGGAGAGCTTGATCGAGATGCCCGGTGCCGAATTGACGTCGCCATCGGGACGGCCGCCGCGTGCCTTGTGGTCGCCGCCGATCGAGTGGATCGCGCGACGGTAGTCTTCCAGGTAACGCTTGGCGTCCTTCATGGTCAGCGCACCTTCGCCGAGCATGTCGAACGAATAGCGGTAGCTGGAGTTGTCGCCCTTGTGCGAGCGCGACAGCGCTTCGTCGATGGTGCGGCCCATGACGAACTGGTGGCCCATGATCTTCATCGCCTGGCGCACGGCCAGGCGGATCACCGGCTCACCCACGCGGCCGATCAGGCGCTTGAACGCGCCCGGCACATCGGCGCGGGTGGCATCGTTGATCTGGACCAGGCGGCCGGTCAGCATCAGGCCCCAGGTGGAGGCGTTGACCAGCACCGAGTCGCTGCCGCCCATGTGCTTCTTCCAGTCGGCATCGCCGAGCTTGTCGCGGATCAGCTTGTCGGCGGTCTCCTGGTCCGGAATGCGCAGCAGTGCTTCGGCCACGCACATCAGCAGCACGCCTTCTTCGCTGCCCAGATCGTACTGGCGCATGAAGGCTTCGATCGCGCCCTGGTCCTGGGCACGCACGCGCACGCGCTTGACCAGGTCGGCAGCAGTGGCCTGCACCTTGGCCTGCTCGGCGGCCGGCAGGCGTGCCTGCTCGAGCAGCTCGCGCACATGGGTGGCCTCGTCCTTCAGCCAGGCATCGGTGATCGCCTGGCGGAACGCGTTGGGGACGGCCGGCAGCTCGGGGGACAGCAGCGGCGGGCGGGCGGCGCCGGACGATGCCGGGGCAGGGGGAAGGACAGAGGATGCAGTCATGCCGGTCGGCTCGTGGAGAACTTGACCATTTTAATCGTTTTCTGGGGGAGTCAAGGGCTTTTCGTGGTCGCGCCCATGCGGCGCATCGCCTTTCATACAGGGGGATTCGGCGGATTCGACCCGCCCGCCATTTATTGTGCTGTTTTCGTCAAAACGGCCGCCGCAGGCAATGCTGTATTGCAACATTCCTGAAACTGTGAATGGACCCTTGCTACTCGCTGGAGAGCGGGGCTACCATCGAGACGTTTCCCGCGGCAGGAAAAAACGCGGTTGCGACATGATCGAGGTGCTCATCGCTCCGGACGGATCAGGGACGCAACTGCGGCTGCGCCCCCCACGGGCGCTCGATGCCCGGCAGTTCGTCCTGTTGTTTGCGGTGTTGGCGGGGGTGATGTGGCTGGCGGCTGGCCTGGGCTGGTTCACCGGCAATGTATTCGCCCCCGTGTTTGCTCTGCTGTACAGCGTGTTGCTGGCAGTGGCGCTGCGCACGGTGTGGCGCAGTGGAGAACGGCAGGAAGAGATCCGGGTAGTGCCGGCGTGTGTGGAAGTGATTCCCGCACCCGGGCATTCGCCGGTGTTCAGCGCCCACCCGCACTGGGTGAGGCTGATCGCCGACGAGCGCAGAGTCCGGCTGGCATCCAGCGGTCGGCAGGTGGACGTGGGGAGTTTCCTCGCACCGGCCGAACGCCAGGTACTGGCTCAGAAACTAGAAGGCTTGCTCGCGGCCAATGACGGCCGCAACCGACGACGCTAAGGGTCTAGGCAATGAAGCAATGCAGAAAGTGGGGCAGGACGTTCGGGAAGTCAGTGTTGAGCGGGGTCGCGCTGCTGGCGCCGGCCATGGCGTGGGCCCAGGCGGCCGACCCCAAACCGTGGCAATTGAACATGGGCAAGGGCGTGACCCAGAGCTCGCGGTTGGCGTGGGAGTCCAACCTGTTCTCGCTGTGGGTCTGTACCGTGATCGGGGTGCTGGTGTTCGGCGCGCTGTTCTACGCGATCTTCAAATTCCGCAAATCCAAGGGCGCGGTGGCCGCCACCTTCAGCCACAACACCAAGGCCGAGGTCATCTGGACGGTGATCCCGGTGATCATCCTGGTGGTGATGGCCTGGCCGGCCACGGCCAATCTGATCAAGTTCTACGACACCCGCGATTCGGAAATGACCGTCAAGGTCACCGGGTATCAGTGGATGTGGAAGTACGAATACCTCGGCGAGAACGTCAGCTTCACCAGCCGCCTGGACCGTGAGTCCGACCGGGTCCGCCAGAGTGGCGTGGTGCCGACCCGGGACAGCCATCCGCATTACCTGCTGGATGTCGACAACCGCCTGGTGCTGCCGGTCGATACCAAGGTGCGCTTCGTGATCACCTCCGACGACGTCATCCACGCATGGTGGGTGCCGGCGCTGGGCTGGAAGCAGGATGCGATTCCCGGCTTCATCAACGAAGCCTGGACCAACATCGAACAGGTCGGCGTGTACCGCGGCCAGTGCGCCGAGCTGTGTGGCAAGGACCATGGCTTCATGCCGATCGTGGTCGAGGCGGTCTCCAAGGAGGATTACCAGACATGGCTGGCCTCCAAGAAGCCTGCGCCGGCCCCTGCGCCGGAGGCCGCTCCGGCGCCCGCGCCGGCTGCCCCGGCCGAGGCCACCCCGGCACCGGCACCGGCACCGGCCAGCGAGCCTGCCGCGGCAGCAACAGACAGCAACGCCTGAAATCGAGCCGCGTCCGCCAGCCGGCGGATGCGGGTACCACCGGATACAGTGAGGTGTAGTTGCGATGGCGCATTCCGCAGTTGACCACGACGGGCATCACGGGCATCAGCAGGGGTTCTTCGAGCGTTGGTTCTTCTCGACCAACCACAAGGACATCGGCACGCTCTACCTGCTTTTCAGCTTCATCATGTTCATCATCGGTGCGGCGATGAGCGTGATCATCCGCGCTGAGCTGGCGCAACCGGGCCTGCAGTTCGTCAAGCCCGAGTTCTTCAACCAGATGACCACCGTGCATGCGCTGGTGATGATCTTCGGTGGCGTGATGCCGGCCTTCGTCGGCCTGGCCAACTGGATGATCCCGCTGCAGATCGGCGCGCCGGACATGGCGCTGCCGCGCATGAACAACTGGTCGTTCTGGCTGCTGCCGGTGGCCTTCAGCCTGCTGCTGCTGACCCTGTTCCTGCCCGGCGGTGCACCGGCCGGTGGCTGGACGCTGTACCCGCCGCTGTCGCTGCAGGGTGGCTACAACGTGGCCTTCAGCGTGTTCGCCATCCACGTGGCCGGCATCAGCTCGATCATGGGCGCGATCAACATCATCGCCACCGTGCTCAACATGCGTGCGCCCGGCATCGATCTGCTGAAGATGCCGATCTTCTGCTGGGCCTGGCTGATCACCGCCTTCCTGCTGATCGCGGTGATGCCGGTGCTGGCCGGTGCGGTGACGATGCTGCTCACCGACAAGTTCTTCGGCACCAGCTTCTTCAACGCCGCAGGTGGCGGTGACCCGGTGATGTACCAGCACATCTTCTGGTTCTTCGGGCACCCGGAGGTCTACATCATGATCCTGCCGGCGTTCGGCGTGGTCAGCGAGATCATCCCCACCTTCAGCCGCAAGCCGCTGTTCGGTTACCAGGCCATGGTCTACGCGATCGCCGCGATCGCCTTCCTGTCCTTCATCGTCTGGGCCCACCACATGTTCACCGTGGGCATGCCGCTGGGCGGCGAGATCTACTTCATGTTCGCCACGATGCTCATCTCCATCCCGACCGGGGTGAAGGTGTTCAACTGGGTCAGCACCATGTGGCGCGGCTCGCTCACCTTTGAAGCGCCGATGCTGTGGGCGGTGGCCTTCGTGATCCTGTTCACCATCGGCGGGTTCTCCGGCCTGATGCTGGCGATCGTGGTGGCCGATTTCCAATACCACGACACTTACTTCGTGGTCGCCCATTTCCACTACGTACTGGTCACCGGCGCGGTGTTCGGGTTGATCGCCGCGGTGTATTACTGGTGGCCGAAATGGACCGGCCGCATGTACAGCGAGACCTGGGCCAAGGTGCACTTCTGGTGGTCGATCGTGTTCGTGAACCTGCTGTTCTTCCCGCAGCACTTCCTCGGCCTGGCCGGCATGCCGCGACGCATCCCGGATTACAGCGTGGCCTTCGCGGACTGGAACCTGATCAGCTCGATCGGCGCGTTCGGCATGTTCGTCACGCCCTTCATGATGGCCGCGATCCTGTGGCACTCGCTGCGTCACGGCGCGAAGGCCGCCGACCGCTGCTGGGAAGGCGCACGGGGCCTGGAGTGGACGATTCCCTCGCCCGCACCGGCGCATACCTTCACCACGCCGCCGACCATCCGTCCGGGTGATCTGGCCCATGACGACATCACCCATTGAGGCCGCTCATGACCAGCACAACCCGCACGCCGGATGAGCAGGCCCTGCAACGTCGCCGCGCGCATCGCACCGCGTGGGCGGTCGGGATCGTCGCGCTGATGGTCTATGGCGGCTTCATCCTCAGCGGGGTGATCGGGCGATGAGCGATCCGCGCCCGGCACCCGCGCGTCATGCGGGCCTGCCCCGCCTGATCGGGGTGGCGCTGGCGGTGTTCGTGCTGACCTTCTCGCTGGTGCCTCTGTACCGCATCGCCTGCGAGAAGGTGTTCGGTGTGCGCCTGGAGCGTGGCCCCGGCGCGGCGGCAGGCACTGCAGCCGCCACCGGCAAGCGCACGGTGCGGGTGGAGTTCGATGGCGGAGTGAATTCCAAGTTGCCGTGGGCGTTCCATCCCGAACAGCTGACGATGGACGTGGTGCCCGGCGAGCTCAACGAGGCGCTCTATTACGCGCGTAACGACAGCGATCGCGCGCTGGTCGGCAGCGCCGTGCCGTCGGTGGCACCGGCCAAGGCATCGGGCTACTTCAGCAAGACCGAATGCTTCTGCTTCACCGCGCAGACCCTGCAGGCCGGCGAGAAACGCGACATGCCGGTGCGCTTCATCGTCGATCCCGACCTGCCGGCCAACATCACCACGATCACCCTGTCCTACACCTTCTACAAGAACGACGCCTTGTCCGCGCAGCTGGCTCCGGCCAGCCTGCCGACCGGCGCGCGTGCAGCTCCCTGATCCGGACCGGACCCAAGACCATGGCCCAGCAAAGCCCCGATGCGAACGTGTACTTCGTGCCCACGCACAGCAAATGGCCGTTCATCGGTTCCATTGCGATGATGGTGACCATGGTCGGCGTGGCCAGCTGGCTCAACGATTCCGGCTGGGGCAAGTGGACCTTCTACGCCGGCATCGCGATGCTGGTGCTGACCCTGTTCTGGTGGTTCAGCGACGTGGTGCGCGAATCGCAGGCCGGCAGCTACAACCGCCAGGTGGATGGCTCGTTCCGGATGGGGATGGTGTGGTTCATCTTCTCCGAAGTGATGTTCTTCGGCGCGTTCTTCGGGGCGCTGTTCTACACCCGCAACCTGGGCCTGCCGTGGCTGGGCGGCGCGGGCGACGGCGTGATGACCAATGAGCTGCTGTGGGACGGCTATTCGGCGGCGTGGCCGACCAATGGCCCGGGTGCGATCGGCGGCCATTTCCAGACCATCCCGGCCTGGGGCCTGCCGCTGATCAATACGCTGATCCTGCTCACCTCCGGCGTCACCCTCACCATCGCGCACCACGCGCTCAAGGCCGGTCACCGCCGCCAACTCCTGGTCTGGCTGGGCATCACCGTGCTGCTCGGCGTGGGCTTCCTCACCCTGCAGGCGGAGGAGTACATCCACGCCTACAAGGAACTCAACCTCACCCTGGGTTCGGGCATCTACGGCTCGACCTTCTTCATGCTCACTGGTTTCCACGGCGTGCACGTGCTGCTGGGCACGGTCATGTTGGCGGTGATGTGGCTGCGCTCGTCGAAGGGGCATTTCACCCGCGACAACCACTTCGGTTTCGAAGCGGCCGCGTGGTACTGGCACTTCGTCGACGTGGTGTGGCTGATGCTGTTCCTGTTCGTGTACGTGCTGTAGCGTCGGTGCGACCTCCTGCCGCATCGACGCCGGTGCGGCCTCAGCCGCCGATGCCGTGGGGCTTGATCCAACCGCTGTAGATGCCGATGACCACCAGCACGATCAGCGCCACCGATACCGCGATGCGGCGGGTGAGGGCATTGACGGTGCGCTTGGTCTGGCCGCGATCGACCAGCAGGTAATACAGCCCGGCGCCCAGATTCCAGACGATGACGATCAGAAACGCGATTACCAGCAGGGTCTTCAACGAATCATTCATGCGCGGCTCGATGGCGTGGCGGGTGCGCCTATATCACCGCGTTTTGCCGGCGTTGTCATGATGCGCAAGCACACACGCCTGATCGGCTGGATTGCCGCGGTGCTGGTCATCCTCGCGTTCTGCCAGCTGGGCCGCTGGCAACTGCAGCGCATGCACGACAAAGAGGCGTTGCTGGCCCAGCAGGTGCCCGCCCGCGCGCAGTCGCTCACGCTGCGCCAGGCCCAGGCCGCCCCGCCGCTGCTGCGCTGGGTGGACGACCACGGCCGCGTCCTGCCGGGCACGATCCTGCTCGACAACCAGACCCGCGAAGGCCGCGCCGGCCTCAAGGTGTATCAGCCGTTCCAGAGTGATGACGGCGTACGCGTGCTGGTCGATCTGGGCTGGCTGCCGATGCCGCCGGATCGTGTCATCCCATCGATCACACCGCTTACCGGCCATACGGCCATCCGCGGCCTGCTGGCGCCGTCACCGGCCACCGGGCTGGCCCTGGGGCCGGCGCTGTCGCCCGCGCCACAGCCGCACGTGTGGCTGGCCAGCCGGATGCCACCTGACGACATGGCGCGCGCGCTGTCGCTGCCGCCGGGCAGCCTTGGCGCGCGCGTGCTGCGGTTGGATCCGGCGCTGCCAAGCGGCTACGCGCGCGATCTGGAGCTGCTCCCCAATACCCTGCCGCCCAGTCGCCATCTGGGCTACGCCGTGCAATGGTTCGGACTGGCGTTGACCGTGCTGGTGGTCGCGCTGGTCCTGGAATTCCGTCGCCATCGCCGCCGGCGTGGCACTCCCCGGCGCTGACCGGCTCAACATGAGAAAATGCCGCCCATGAATGCCACTTCCCCGGCCCGGCTGCCGTCCCGTTCACGCGGCCGCTGGACCCTGATCGCGTTGTTCGGCGTGTTCTTCGGCGCCATGGCGCTGGCGGGCGTGCTGCGCTTCTCCGGCTGGCAGCCGACCTCGCACCGCAATACCGGGGAGTTGCTGCAGCCGCCGGCCGATCTGCGCGCGCTGCCGCCCACCTTGGCCAATGGTCAGCCATACCCGTGGAACCCCAACGATCGCACCTGGCGGATCCTGGTGGCCCCGTCTGCCAGCTGTACCAGCGAGTGCGTCACTTTGTCGCAGGGATTGGGCAAGGTGTGGCAGCTGTTCGGCCATAACGCCGATAATGTCGAGATCCTGTGGCTGGGCACGCCGCCGGCCGAGGTCCAGGGCATGCCCGCACTGCGCGCGCTGCGCGCCCAACCGGACCTGCGTGCTGCGTTGCCCGCCGTGGATGACGCCGCCGGCACGCCTGTGTATGTGATCGATCCCAATGGATTCGTGATCATGCGGTACGCGCCGGGATTCGATATGGCCGGTCTGCGCAAAGACCTGGCCACGCTGCTGAAACTGAAGTGAGTTCCGTTTAGATGAGCCTCTCCGCACGCCCGGTGCTGCACCGCAATTTCCACCGTCTGGCGTGGTTTGCGCTGATCATGACCGCCAGTACGATCATGTTCGGTTCGTTCGTGCGTCTGTCCGATGCGGGCCTGAGCTGCCCGGACTGGCCGACCTGCTATGGCCGTGTCACCTGGCCGCAGCACGCCGAGGAAGTGATCGGCCACGAGGCCGCCAAGATCCGCCCGCTGGAAACGCAC
Organism: Stenotrophomonas sp. TWI809; assembly: GCF_039673205.1. Taxonomy (NCBI): domain Bacteria; kingdom Pseudomonadati; phylum Pseudomonadota; class Gammaproteobacteria; order Lysobacterales; family Lysobacteraceae; genus Stenotrophomonas; species Stenotrophomonas sp. TWI809. The sequence continues at coordinate 21,382 of NZ_JBDJLE010000024.1, forward strand.
AAGGCGTGGCGCGAGCAGGTGCACCGTTTCCTGGCCGGTGCACTCGGCATCGAGATCCTCACCCTGGCGCTGCTGGCCACGCGCCGCCGTCGCTGGGGCAGCACCGCGGTGATCACCGCCTGTGTGCTGGTGGCGACCGGCATACCGCTGTACATGATGGGGATGCACGTCCCCGCGAGCATCATCGCCTTGATCGGCGAGGCGATCCTGCTGATCGCCGCACTGCGCTGGACCAACATCGACCTGGCCCGCGCCGCATTGCTGACGCTGGCGGTGGTGATCTTCCAGGCGCTGCTCGGCATGTGGACTGTCACCTGGCTGCTCAAGCCGATCGTGGTGATGGGCCATCTGCTCGGCGGCATGCTGATGTTCGGCCTGCTGGTGTGGATGGCGTGGCGTGCCACGCACATGCCGATCACCCTGGCCGAAGCGCCCAAGCTGAAGTGGCTGATCCGCGCCGGCGTGGCCGTGCTGGTCGCACAGATCGCCCTCGGCGGCTGGGTCAGCGCCAACTACGCCGCACTCGCCTGCGGTGGCGGCAGCGCCTCGCTGGACAACTTCCCGCGCTGCGTCAGCCAGTGGTGGCCGACGCATGACTTCAAGGAAGGCTTCACCCTGTGGCGCGGCATCGGCGTGGATTACGAAGGCGGGGTGCTCGATGGCGCCTCGCGCATTGCGATCCAGATGGCGCACCGCATGATGGCGATCGTGGTCGCCGTGTACCTGCTGTGGCTGTCGGTGCGCCTGTTCCGACTGCCGAGCATGCGCGGCTGGGCGAGCGCCCTGGGTCTGCTGGTGGTGCTGCAGATCACCCTGGGCATCCTCAACGTGAAGCTGGCGGTGCCGCTGGAAGTGGCCGTCGCGCACAGCGGGGGCGCCGTGGCGCTGCTGTTCGTGCTGGTGACGTTGCTGGCGCGCCTGCGCGCGCCGGATGCCGAGGGCGGCAAGGCCAGCGCGGCCTCCCCTGCCGTGCAGGCGGGCTGACGGCATGGCCAGTTACCGTCAGTACTGGGATCTGACCAAGCCCAAGGTCGTCGCGCTGATCGTGTTCACCGCGCTCGTCGGCATGTTCCTGGCCATCCCCGGGGTGCCGACCGCGCAGCAGGCGCTGGACGGCGCACTCGGCTTCCTCGGCATCTGGCTGGCCGCCTCGGCTGCTGCGGCGATCAACCAGCTGCTGGATGCGCGCATCGATGCACAGATGGCGCGCACCTCGTGGCGCCCGCTGGTGGTGGGCAAGGTCAAGCCATGGCAGGTACTGGTCTTCGCCGGCCTGCTGATCGCGCTGTCGATGACGATCCTGGTGGTCTGGGTCAACGTGATCACTGCCGTGCTGACCTTCGCCTCGCTGATCGGGTACGCGGTGATCTACACCGTGTACCTCAAGCGCGCGACCTCGCAGAACATCGTCATCGGCGGCCTCGCCGGCGCCACCCCGCCGATGCTCGGCTGGGCGGCGATCACCGGTATGCAGGGCCCATGGGACTGGGCCTACGCGTCGCTGCTGGTGCTGATCATCTTCATCTGGACCCCGCCGCACTTCTGGGCGTTGGCGATCTTCCGCCGCGAGGATTACGCCAAGGCGGAAATCCCGATGCTGCCGGTGACCCATGGTGTGGCGTACACCCGCAAGTCGATCATGGTCTATTCGATCGCCCTGGCCATCGTCAGCATCCTGCCGGTCGTGTTCGGCATGAGCGGCATGTTCTACCTCGGCGGTGCGATCGTGCTCAACGCGGTCTTCCTCTGGTATGCGTGGCGCATGCTGAATCCGCCGGACGAACTGTTCTCGATGAAGATGTTCGGCTATTCCATCGTCTACCTGATGGCGCTGTTCGCCTTCCTGATGGTGGATCACTGGATGCTGCCCTGGTTGGCATAGCTGCCTTGAATCGGTGATTCGCCGCCGCCATTGCCTCTGTACCGAACAGGGAGTGACGGCATGAAGCGATGGCGCTGGATGGCAGGCGTGGTGATCGGGATGGCGTTGGGTGCGGCGAATGCCGCACCGGCAGCGTCCGCAGAGGACAAGGCCGCGCAGATCATGCGGCAGGCAGGCGCAAGCCAACTCGTGGTCCTGGGCGAACTGCACGGTACGCGTGAGATGCCGCAGCTCGTGCAGGAACTGGTCCAGGCCTATGTCGCACAGGGCACCCCCGTGCACCTTGGGCTGGAACTGCCGGCCACCGAGAACGCCCGGCTGGCCACCTATCTGGCCTCCAACGGTGACGCCGCAGCACGCCAGGCGGTGCGCACCACCTCCTACTGGCGCACCGCCGGTAAGCCGCACGACGGCCGTCGCAATGAAGACACGCTGTCGCTGATCGAGGCGGTGCGGGTCCTGCGCGTGCAGGGCCACGATGTGCAGGTCGTTGGGTTCGACCAGGTGCTGCCGGCGGCACAGGCCGGTACCGGCGCGCGTGATGCGGCGATGGCCGATGCACTGCGCGCGCACCACGCAACGTTGCCTTCCGATGGGCGGCTGCTGGTACTCACCGGGAATGTGCATGCCATGCGCACTCAGCCGGAGGGGCTGCCGTGGCCGCCGATGACCGCCTTGCTGCTCGATCTCCAGCCGTACGCGGTGCGGGTCGATGCGCGCAGCGGCGAGGCGTGGGGCTGCACACAGCATCGGCAATGCGGCGCGCGATCACTGCCGGCATACACCGGGCCTTCGCCGCTGCAGAGAACGGGCTCGGACCAGTCATACGATCTGCAGATCTGGCTACCGCGCTTCAGCGTGGCGCGGTGGGTGGAATAGCCGCTTGCGATTGGGGATGTTCCGCTATGCCGCGTAGGGCGAGGCTCTACGCGGCAGGAGGTCGAGCGCGCTCAACTACCTCCCTCACCCGTCGCCGGCTCCACCGGATCACGCGCATACCGCTGCGCGATCATCGCGCAGACGATCAACTGGATCTGGTGGTAGATCATGATCGGCAGCACGATCGCACCGAGACTGCCGCCGGCGAACAGGACCTTGGCGATCGGCACGCCGGTGGCCAGGCTCTTCTTCGAGCCGCAGAACAGGATGGTGATCTCGTCTTCGCGGTTGAAGCCCAGCCGGCGCGCGATGAAGCGGATCAGCGGCATCGCGATGCCGAGCAGCACGGCTGCCACCACCGCCACGCTGAGCAGCGACAACAGCGGCGTCTTGCTCCACAGCCCCTCACTGACGGCTTCGCCGAAGGCGGAGTAGACCACCAGCAGGATCGTGCCCTGGTCGGTATAGCGCAGCAGCGCGCGCTGCTTCTCTACCCAGCGGGCGATCCACGGGCGCAGCAGATGGCCGGCCACGAACGGCACCAGCAGCTGCAGCATGATGCTGACGATGGCTTGGCCGGGGTTGTGCATGCCGCCTTCGGTGCCGGCCAGCAGGGCCAGCAGCAGCGGGGTCAGGAAGACGCCGAGGATGCTCGACAGCGAGGCGCTGCACACGGCCGCCGGGACGTTGCCACGGGCAATCGAGGTGAACGCGATCGAGGACTGCACAGTGGACGGCAGCGCGCACAGGAACAGCACGCCGATGTACAGCTCGGGCGTGAGCAGCCAGCCATCCAGCGGTTTGAACATCAGGCCCAGCAGCGGGAACATCACGAAGGTGCAGGCCAGGATGGTCAGGTGCAGGCGCCAGTGCAGCAGGCCGGCGACGATCGACTCCCGTGGCAGGCGCGCGCCGTGCAGGAAGAACAGCGCGGCAATGGCGACGTCGGTGACATCGTCGAGCACCATCGCGGCGGCGCCATGCATCGGCAGGAAGGACGCCAGCAGCACGGTGCAGAGCAGGGCGAGGGTGAAGTTGTCCGGTCGCAGGCGCGACCACCAGCGGGTCATGGTGGGCAGGCTCCTGTAGAGCAGGGAAGTAAGCGGGGGAAGAAGAGCAGGGTCAACGCGCGGCGTCCTGCTCCAGCAGGGCACGGGTCGGTGCTTCCAGCGAGGTCATGCCGGCCTCGCGGCCGAACTGCAGGGCCTGGTCCACCGAGGCACCGTCACGCGCCTCCAGCAGTGCCAGCAGCGCACCGGCGCGATTGCCGGAGGCGCAGTGCAGCAGCACCGGGCCCTGGCTCTGTGCCAGCGCGGTACGCAGGGCCTGCGCATTGGCGTCGGTCAGGCCGGCGGCACCGGCGACCGGGATGCGCACATAGCGCAGCCCCAGGCGTTCGGCCGCGGCGGTTTCATCGAAGCCGCGCGCTTCGTCAGGCTGGCGCAGGTCGATCACGGTGGTGATCCCGGCCGCGGCCGCTTGCTGCAGCTCGGCAGCGCTGGGCTGCCCGGCGGTGTACAACTCCGGCCGTGGCTGTGCGAAGGGCAGTTCCGCCGCCCAGGTGGGCAGGCACGGCGCGAACAGCGCGGCCATGACGCCAGCGCGGAGCCAGCGGAGGATCGATGCAGCGGGGTTCGCGAGGTGGGATGCCACGGCGGCTCCGTTGGTCAGAAGCGGAGGGTGCTGCGCGCCTTGAGCAGTTCGCGCAGCTCGTACTTGTCAGTATCGTCCAGACCCTGCTGGCTCTGCTTTGCCTGAAGCTCATCCAGACGTTGCATCAGCAGCTGTTTTTCCAGCTGGGCCACTGCGTCATGCAGTTCCTGGGTCCACATCGCCTCATCACCAGGCAGGGTCTGCGCGGCCAGCTTGTGCAGCGATTCCTGTTCCTCGCGGCCTTCGAAGTGCTCCAGCAGCGCGCCGGTGCTGATGTCCGGGCGCTGCTCGACCAGGGTCAGCAGTTCGGTCAGCAGTTCGATGCCGGGCAGGCGCAGGCCGGTGAAGTGATGGCCTTCCAGGGTCATCGCCAGCGAGGGCTGCTGCAGCAGGATCGCGATGGCCGCGCGCACCAGGCTGCGGCGCTGTGCCGGTGCCACCGCGCGCTGCGGTTGGCGTGAGGGCTGCGCGGACGCACTGGGCTTGGCGCCCAAGCCGGTCAGCGTGGTCAGCTGCTGCTTCATCAGGTCGCCGAAGGCGCCATCGGGAATCTGCGCCAGCATCGGCTTGGCCCGTTCGGCCAGGCGTGCCTTGCCGTCGAGCGTGCCCATGTTGACCTCACGGGTGAGCTCGTCGAAGAAGAACTGCGACAGCGGCGTGGCCTGCTGCAGCCGGGCATCGAAGCCCTCGCGGCCTTCCTTGCGCACGATGGTGTCCGGGTCTTCGCCATCGGGCAGGAACAGGAAGAAGGCCTGGCGGCCGTCCTTCATGCGCGGCAGCACCGACTCCAGCGCGCGCCAGCCGGCGCGACGGCCGGCGGCATCGCCATCGAAGCAGAAGAACACGTCCGGCGCGTTGCGGAACAGCAGCTCGGCGTGGTCCGGCGTGGTCGCCGTGCCCAGGGTCGCCACCGCCTGGGTGACGCCGAACTGGAACAGCGAGACCACGTCCATGTAGCCCTCGACCACGATCAGCCGCTCGATCTTCTGGTTGGCCTGGCGCACCTGCCACAGGCCGTACAGCTCGCGGCCCTTGTGGAACAGCGCGGTCTCGGGCGAGTTGAGGTACTTCGGGCCGTCGTCTTTCTCCATCACCCGGCCGCCGTAAGCGATCACGCGCCCGCGGCGGTCGAAGATCGGGAACATGACCCGATCGCGGAACTTGTCGTAGACGTGGCCGCGGTCGTTCTTGGAAAACAGGCCGGCGCGGTCGAGCAGCTTCATGCGCCGCTCGTCCTTGCCCAGTGCATCCTTCAACGCGCTGTAGCCGTCCGGTGCGTAACCGATGGCGAAGCGCTCGCGGTTCTCCTCATCGACGCCGCGCTGGTCCAGGTAGGCGCGTGCCTTGTCGCTGCCTTTCAGCGCGGTCTGGAAGAAGCGCGTGGCCGCGTCCAGCGCCGAGTACAGATCGCGGCTGTCGTCCTGCTGCTGGGCGGTGCGCGGCTGGGTATCGCGCGGCACTTCCATGCCCACGCGCTTGGCCAGCTCATCGACCGCGTCGAGAAACTCGAGGCGGTCGTAATTCATCAGGAAGCTGATCGCCGTGCCATGCGCGCCGCAGCCGAAGCAGTGATAGAACTGCTTGGTCGGTGAGACCGTGAACGAGGCCGAGCGCTCGTCATGGAAGGGGCAGCGCGCGGCGTATTCCTTGCCCTGGCGCTTCAGCGGCACGCGACTGCCCACCACCTCGACGATGTCGGAGCGGGCCAGCAGGTCGTCGATGAATGCGTCGGGGATACGGGCCATGGGCAGCAGGCGGGGGCATGGCCGGTCACGGCCACGCGCGGAAGCGGGGGTACCGCTAGTCTACTAGCTGCCGGCCGGTTCGCCCGGTTTCGGTGGCTCCACCCCAGCCTCGGCGAGCACGGCATGGGCGCGCAGGCGCTCATCGATCACCGAGGTCATCAGTGCACCGACGAAGAACACCACCGTGGCGTAGTAGATCCACACCAGCGAGATCACCAGGGCGCCCATCGAGCCATACGCGCTGCCCGGTGCGACGGTGGCGATGTACAGGCCGATGCCATAGCGGCCCAGTGCGAACAGGGCCGAGGTGATCGCACCGCCGATGAAGGCCTGGCGCCACGCCACGCGGCGGTCGGGCAGGTAGTGGTAAAGGAAGGCGAAGCCCACGGTGTACAGCGCCAGGCTGGTCAGATAGCCGATCGCCGGCAGCACCGAGGGCAGGTGCGCGAACACGACCTGCAGCATCGTGGTGGCGGTCATCGAGAGGATCAGCAGGAAGCCCAGCGCCAGCACCACGCCGAACGAAAACACCCGCTTGCGCAACCAGGCCACGATGCCATCCAGGCGCTCGCCGCTGGTGTTGAAGATCAGGTTCAGGGCGTTCTGCAGCTGGGCGAACACCGCCGTGGCACCAATGAACAGCAGCAGGGTGCTCCATACGCCGGCCAGCGTGCCGATGTCCGGCTGGTTGTTGGCGTTGCTGAGCACGGTCTCCGCCACCGAGGCGGCGCTGGTGCCGGCCACATCATTGATCTGGCCCAGCAACGCCTGCTGCGCCGGGGGGTACAGCGAGGCGGTCAGCCACAACAGCAGCACCAGCAGCGGCGCCATCGAGAGCAGGGCGTAGAAGGCCAGCGCAGCGGCCTGGGTCATCACGTCCGCATCGATGAAGCGGCGCAGCAGCACGGCGGGGAAGCTCTGCTCCAGCCGCGCCATGTGCTTGCGGATCCTGGAGAGGGAGTGGCTCGGCGGGTGCATGGACGGCATCAGGTCGGAAGCGAGGCCCCCGTTCTAGCAAATCGACGGATTGCACCGGGTGAAGTGGTCCGGTCACGTCAGGATCTTGACGGATATCGCGCTATCCTTTTGCCCGGTTTTCCACCTTCACAGCAGAAAGGACGCTTCATGAAAGGAATGGTCTACACGACGATGGCGCTGTTGGCGGCCGCAGGTCCGGCGATGGCTTCCGGGGCCTGCGACAAGGCTTTCAAGACGGTAGGGGATGCGCGCAACGGTGCGCTGTACATGGCCGATGTCACGGTGCCGGGCCTGAAGGTGCAGAGCGCACTGGACCAGCTGCGCAAGATCGGCGGCGATGACAAGTTCGAAGTCGCGGGGCAGCTGGTGGAGGGCGATACCGGCGACCAGTACCTGATCCAGCGCACAGGGCTGCGCGTCCCGCTGGTCCTGGTGGGCACCGCCGATCGCACCGGTCGCGTCACCCTGGCGACCAAGCTGGCCCGCGGTCAGTCGGTCGAGCCGGCGGCGGCCAAGCAGTCCATGTGCGGAATGCTGGACAAGCTCAAGGCGGGCAGCCAGGGCGACGCGGTCGCCGCCGCGGGGCGCACCCAGTACCCGATGCCGGCCGTCGAGGCGGTGGCAGCGCCGGATCTGTCCAAGATGATGGGCAAGGAAGTGAAAGACACGATGGCGTTGTACCGCAGTGCCGGTGCCTTCAAGGATCTGATGCTGGGGACCAACACGAACAAGGAAGACAAGGGCGATCGCTCGGCCACGTTCCTGCCGCTGTACGCGAAGTACGTGGGGCGGCGCTATCAGATCGACGGCCAGATCTATACGGTCAACTCCAACCGGTATTCGACCAAGCCCGGTGACATCGGCTCGATCAATTACCTGGTCACGCCGACCCGCGGCCTGCTGCGCGTCCGCCAGAACGACACCTTCAACAACAACAACTACACCATCCGCTGTGAATTCGCGTCGGATCAGGCCGCCAACTTCACCATGCTGCGCGAGCGCGACTGGGCCAAGCTGGAAGGCGAGATCAGTTCGATCGAGGAAAGCTCGATGACGCTGCGCAACTGCCGCCAGGCCTCGTAACAACGGACCTGCTGAAACGGAAAAGGCCCGCGAGAGCGGGCCTTTTCACTGCAGCGTGGCGGCGGGATCAGCCGGCCAGCTGCTGCTTGACCAGCTTGGACACCACGCCCATGTCGGCCTGACCGGCCAGGCGCGGCTTGAGCGCACCCATCAGCTTGCCGATGTCGGCCGGGGTGGTCGCGCCGGTTTCGGCGATGGCGGCCTGGATGGCGGCCGCGATCTCGGCCTCGCCCAGCTTGGCCGGCAGGTACTGGTCGATCACCACGATTTCCTCGCGCTCGATCACGGCCAGGTCTTCGCGGTTGGCGGCTTCGAACTGGGTGACCGAGTCCTTGCGCTGCTTGACCATCTTTTCCAGCACGGCGAGCACGGCGGCGTCGTCCAGCTCGATGCGCTCGTCGACTTCGCGCTGCTTGATCGCGGCGTTCATCAGGCGGATCACGCCCAGGCGGTGCTTCTCGCCGGCCTTCATGGCGGCCTTCATGTCATCGGTGAGCTGCTGCTTCAGGCTCATGGGAACACCTCGTGTCGGTGGAAAAGGAAAGCGGGGCGCCGAAGCGCTGGAACGCAAAAAGCCGGTAACGCTCGCGCGTTCCGGCTTCGGCTCCGTCACGACAGGCCAAGGCCTGCCGTATCGAAGTTGCGTCCGATCAGTACAGGCGCTGACGCTTGGTAACGTCGCGCGACGAACGGCGCAGCTGACGCTTCACAGCAGCGGCAGCCTTACGCTTACGCTCCTGGGTCGGCTTTTCATAGAACTCGCGCTTGCGGGTTTCGGCCAGCACGCCGGCCTTTTCGCAGGTGCGCTTGAAGCGACGGAGCGCAAACTCGAAGGGCTCGTTCTCGCGGACTTTAACGCTGGGCATGGAATCTCCGGGACACAGTAGAACCGGGTCACGCCCGGTGAGAGCCGCACATTATAGCGGCGAGAAAAGAAGTTGCAACCCACCCCGGCGAACTTCTTGGCCACGGGTGATGCAGAGACAGGCCAGCGTACGTCTGCCGGGGCCTGAAGAGGTCCATAATACCCGTTATGCGAGTCCTTGGTATCGAATCTTCCTGCGATGAGACCGGCGTGGCGGTGTATGACACCTCCCTGTCCGGGATCGACGCCCTGCGCGCCCATGCGGTCTACAGCCAGATCGCCCTCCACGCTGAATACGGCGGGGTGGTGCCCGAGCTGGCCAGCCGTGACCACGTGCGCAAACTGCTGCCGCTGATCCGGCAGACCCTGGCCGAGGCCGACATGACCGTGGCCGACATCGACGGGGTGGCCTATACGGCCGGCCCCGGGCTGGTTGGCGCGCTGCTGGTGGGGGCGGGCGTGGCCCGTTCGCTGGCCTGGGCGCTGGAGGTGCCGGCGGTCGGTGTACATCATATGGAAGGCCACTTGCTGGCCCCGCTGATGGAAGACGACCCGCCGCAGGCGCCCTTCGTGGCCCTGCTGGTGTCCGGTGGGCATACCCAGCTGGTCGCCGTGGACCGGATCGGCCAGTACCGCCTGCTCGGCGAGACCCTGGACGACGCCGCCGGCGAGGCCTTCGACAAGACCGCCAAGCTGATGGGCCTGCCGTACCCCGGTGGCCCACAGCTGGCCGCCCTGGCCGAGCGCGGCACGCCGGGCCGGTTCAAGTTCACCCGCCCGATGACCGATCGCCCCGGGCTGGATTTCAGCTTCTCCGGGTTGAAGACCCAGGTCCTGCTGGCCTGGCGCGACAGCGATCAGAGCGAGCAGACCCGCGCCGACATCGCGCGCGGCTTTGAAGATGCCGTGGTCGACACCCTGGCGATCAAGTGCGAACGCGCGCTGGATGCGGCGGGCACCGATGTGATCGTGGTGGCCGGCGGGGTAGGGGCCAACAAGCGCCTGCGCGCCAAGCTGCAGCAGATGGCCGCCCGCCGCGGTGGCCGCGCCTGCTTCCCGCGCCCGGCGCTGTGCACCGACAACGGCGCGATGATCGCCTTCGCCGGCGCGCTGCGTCTGGAAGCGGGCCAGCACACTCCGCCCCAGGTGCAGGTGACGCCGCGCTGGGACATGGCGACGCTGCCGGCGGTGTAGGGCGCGCCCACTCACCCCGGTTCCCGGCACATTCCGGACAGCCCCGTTACCATGGTCGCCATCTTCCACGTGGCATGGCTATGGACAAGGTATTCATCGAAGGGCTCGAGATCGATGCCCTGATCGGGATCTACGATTGGGAACGGCGGATCCGCCAGACCCTGCGTTTCGATCTGGAAATGGGCTTCGACAACCGCCGCCCGGCGGCCAGCGACGACATCGCCGATACCCTCAATTACAAAGCCGTGAGCAAGCGCATCGAGCAGTTCGTGCGTGACTCGGATTACGGCCTGGTCGAAACCCTGGCCGAGCGCATCGCCGAGATCGTGCTGCGTGAATTCAACGTGCAATGGCTGCGCCTGAAGCTCAGCAAGCCCGGCGCGGTACGCGGCGCGCGCGCGGTCGGCGTGATCATCGAGCGCAGCGCGCAGGACCTGGCAACGCCCTGATACCCCTGATAGGAGAGCGATACACGATGTTGGATGCGGTAGTGGCAACCCGATGGCTGGACAGTGTCCAGCGGACCCTCGAGCCCTGGCCCTGGGCCTACACCCTGCTGGTGCTGGCAGCGCTGGCCCTGGCGGCCTGGCTGGCCAACTTCGTCACCAAGAAGATCCTGCTGCGCGGCCTGCGCAAGCTGGTCAACCGCTTGCCTGGCCACAGCGCGGGCAATGAAGGCGGCAACAACCTGCGGGTGATCTCGCGGCTGTCCAACGTGGTGCCGAGCATGGTCATCGCCGCCGGCATCCGGATCGTGCCGGACCTCCCGCCGGAGCTGGTGGAGTTCGTGATCGGGGCGTGCCGGGCGTGGGCGGTGCTGACCGTGGCGCTGGCCGTCTCGCATGCGCTGGACGCCGCCAACGATCTGTACGAGCGCCGCCCGGATGCGCGCAACAAGCCGATCAAGGGTTACCTGCAGGTCGTGAAGATCGTTGTCTTCGTGATCGCCGGCCTGTCGATCGTGGCGACCCTGCTGGGGGTGAAGCTCGGCCCGCTGGTCACCGGCCTCGGCGCAGCCACCGCGGTACTCATGCTGATCTTCCAGGACACGATCCTGTCGCTGGTGGCCAGCGTGCAGATCAGCGGCGATGGCCGGGTGCGGCTGGGCGACTGGATCGAGATGCCCAGCCAGAACGCCGATGGCGACGTGATCGACATCGCTCTGCACACCATCACCGTGCAGAACTTCGACAAGACCATCACCACCATCCCGACCAAGAAGCTGGTGACCGAGTCGTTCAAGAACTGGCGCGGCATGCAGGAAGCGGGCGGGCGCCGGATCAAGCGCTCGTTGTATCTGGACCAGCACAGCGTCGGCTTCGTCGATGCGCCGATACTGGCCGAGCTGGAGCAGTTCGCGGTGCTGGGCGATTACCTGCGCGGCAAGCAGGCCGAGCTGCAGCAGTACAACGCCGAACTCCAGGCCAAGGGCGTGGCGGCCGTCAATGCGCGCCGGGTCACCAACCTGGGTACCTTCCGGGCCTACGTGGAGCGCTACCTGCAGCACCATCCGGGCATCCATACGGAGATGACCCTGCTGGTACGGCAGCTGCAGCCCACGACCCAGGGCCTGCCGCTGGAGATCTACTGCTTCACGCGCAGCACGGCGTGGGGTGAGTACGAGGGGGTGCAGTCGGACGTGTTCGATCATCTGCTGGCGATCCTTCCGGCCTTCGGGCTGCGGGTTTTCCAGGAATCCAGCGACGCCATGTTGATGGCGGGGCAGCAGCGCCTGGCCGCCGCGGAGTAAGCTCCTGTGCCTCCGTCGCCGCCTGCGCGGCGGCGGGGGTCTCCCTCCGGGGAAGAAAAATGAACGCAAAAGTCATTCACAACGGCTTCGGGAACGCTAGAATCCCGGGCTTGTAAACGTTTTCATAAGGACAGCCGGTGGCCGCCGATCGTATCGAAACCCTCATTGCCCAGATGACCGTCGAAGAAAAAGTCGGCCAGCTGGGTGTGTTCGCCGACATGGTCCGCCCGTTCGCGCCGGATGTGAATCCGGAAGCCAACGTCAGCAACGCCGACCAGGTGCTGCAGCAGGTGCGCGAGGGCAAGGTGGGCTCGCTGTTCAATGGCGTCGGCGTGGAAGCCGGCCGCCGCATCCAGCAGGTCGCGCTGGAAGAAAGCCGCCTGAAGATCCCGGTGATCCTGGCTGCGGACGTGATCCATGGCATGCGCACCGTGTTTCCGATCCCGCTGGGCGAGGCCGCGAGCTTCGAGCCGGACCTGGCCGAGCGCACCGCCCGTGCCACCGCGGTGGAAGCCACCGCTGCCGGCCTGCACTGGACCTATGCACCGGCCGTGGATATCGCCCGCGACCAGCGCTGGGGCCGGGGTGCCGAGGGCGCCGGTGAAGACGTGGTGCTGGGCTGTGCGTTCGCCGCCGCCCGTGTGCGCGGCTTCCAGGGCCCGGACCTGCGTGCCGACGATGCCCTGCTGGCCACCCCGAAGCATTTCGCCGCCTACGGCGCGGTGATGGCCGGCATGGAATACAACATGGTCGACATCTCCCCGCAGACCCTGCGCGACGTCCACCTGCCGCCGTTCAAGGCCGCCTTCGAAGCCGGCGCCCTGACCGTGATGTCCTCCTTCAACGACATCAACGGCGTGCCGGCCAGCGCCAACGCCGAGCTGCTGACCGACATCCTGCGCGGGGAGTGGAACTTCCCGGGCGTGGTGATCTCCGATTACACCGCCGACATGGAGCTGGTCGCGCACGGCTACGCTGCCGATGACCGCGACGCGACCGCCAAGGCCTTCACCGCCGGCCTGGACCTGAGCATGCAGAGCGGCTTCTACGCCGAGCACCTGCCGGGCCTGATCGAGAGCGGCGAAGTGCCGATGGCCACGCTGGACGAATCGGTGCGCCGCATCCTGCGCCTGAAGGAGGCGATCGGGCTGTTCGACGATCCGTACCGCTCGCTGGATCTGGCGCGTGAAGCGGACACCTCGCACATCGCCGCGCATGACGAACTCTCGCGCGATGCCGCGCGCCGCTCGATCGTGCTGCTGAAGAATGCGGAGTCGGTGCTGCCGCTGAAGAAGGCCGGGCAGAAGATCGCGCTGATCGGGCCGTTCGTGCAGGACCGCGAGAACATCGAAGGCTGCTGGACGCTGTTCGGCGACAAGTCGCGCTACGTCACCCTGGAAGCCGGCGTCCGCGCGGCGATCAGCGATGAAGCGCTGCTGGAGATCGTGCCGGGCTGCGATCTGGAAGCGGCCGTGCAGGATGGCATCGAACAGGCCGTGGCCGCCGCGCTGCGTGCCGACGTGGTGGTGCTCGCCCTGGGCGAACCGCAGCGGTACAGCGGTGAAGCACAGTCGCGCGTGGAGATCACCCTGCCGCCCGCGCAGCAGGCATTGGCTGAAGCGGTGGCGATGACCGGCAAGCCGCTGGTGGTGCTGCTGCGCAACGGTCGCGCGCTGGCCCTGCAGGGCGCCGTGCGCAATGCGCATGCCGTGGCGATCACCTGGTACCTCGGCACCCAGACCGGGCACGCCGTGGCCGATGTCCTGTTCGGTGACTACAACCCGTCCGGCCGCCTGCCGGTCAGCTTCCCGCAGGTCTCCGGCCAGCAGCCGTACTTCTACAACCACGCGCGTACCGGTCGCCCGGAACTGCCGACCATGTCCGAGTTCAAGGCACGTTGGCGCGAGATTCCGAACGAGCCGGCGTACGCCTTCGGCCACGGCATCGGCTACACCACGTTCGCCTATGGCGTGCCGCAGCTGAGCAGCGCGCAGCTGGGCTGGGACGACACCCTGACCATCACCACGACGCTGACCAATACCGGTGCGGTGGCGGGTGAGGAAGTGGTGCAGCTGTACATCCACGATCGTGTGGCCAGCCGCGTGCGGCCGGTGCGCGAGCTGAAGGGCTTCGACAAGATCGCCCTGCAGCCGGGTGAGAGCACCGAGGTGCAGTTCACGCTGGACCGCCATGCGCTGGGCTTCACCGGTCGCGATGGCGTGTTCCGCGCCGAGCCGGGTCAGTTCGAGCTGTGGGTGTGCGCATCGTCGATCAGCGGCGAGCCGGTGATCTTCGAGCTGCTGGCTGCCTGAGGCGGCATCGCCTCACCAGTAGTGGCCGCCCCGGGGCGGCCCCCCGGAAACAAGATGGCAAACCGCGGCGCCCGCCCCCCCCCCCCACTACCGTGGATCCATCATCGGCGGCTGACGTTTCGGCGGGTACGCTGGCTCTCTCGTGAAACCGATGGAGCCACCCATGCGCCTGTCCCGTACCCCGTTGCTGTTGGCCTTGGCCAGCCCGTTGTGGTTGGCCGCCTGCAGTCCGTCGGCGCCGCCGCCGGCCGATACCGCTGCCGCGGACCCTGCCCAGGGCCCGGCCACCGCCATTCCTGAAGGCCGCCCGACGCCAGGTGACACCGTGCCGTCCTCGGGCCTGTCGCCGGATGCGGTCACTGCCGGCAGCCCCGCGCCAGATGCCGCTGCGCCTGCTGCGGGCGGTGCCACGACACCTGCCACGGAACCCACCGCGCCGACCAGCGCTGGCACCAGCGACGTCCGTCAGCGCATCGACCAGGTCCTCGGCGACGCTGCCCAGTACGAAGCGGTCTTCAATGCCTTCCAGAAAGCCGTCAATGGCGGCGATCGCGCGGCCGTGGTCGAGGAGGTCCGCTTCCCGTTGAACATCGCCAACGGGGCCAAGATCACCGGCCCCGGCGAGTTCCAGCGCAACTACGAGCGCATCCTGACCCCGGCCGTGCGCAAGGCGATCGCGGCGCAGAAATTCGACGACGTCATGGTCAACCAGCAGGGCGTGATGATCGGCGACGGCCAGGTCTGGCTCAACGGCACGTGCCTGGACGCGGCCTGCAGCCGCACCGAGGTCAAGGTCGTGACCATCCAGTAAGCCGATGTAGCGCCAGAGCGCGCGTGAGTTGTGCAGGCTGCCGGCGATGCGCCGGCAGCCTGCCAGGGCTCAGGCCTTCGGCGTGAGCTTGAGCAGCTTGCCGTTGCTGCCGTCTTCCAGCAGCCAGATGGCGCCATCCGGACCCTGTTCGATCTCGCGGATGCGCTCGCCCATGTCGAAGCGCTCGGCCTCGCGGGCGGTGTCGCCGTCGAAGGCCACGCGGACCAGCGCCTTGGACGACAGGCCGCCGATGAAGCCGCTGCCCTTCCACGCCGGGAACTGCGTCCCGTTGTAGATGATGAAACCGGCCGGGGAGATCACCGGGGTCCAGGTCACCTTGGGGGCAGCGAACTCCGGACGGGTGTCATGGTCGGGGATGTCGCGGCCGTCGTAGTGGCTGCCGTTGGAGACGATCGGGTAGCCGTAGTTGGCACCGCGTTCGATCAGGTTCAACTCGTCACCGCCGGCCGGGCCCATTTCATGCACCCACAGCTTGCCGCGCGCATCGAAGGCGATACCCAGTGCATTGCGATGGCCCAGCGACCACACCTGCGCGGCAACGCCGCCCTGCGAGGCGAACGGATTGTCGGCCGGCACGCTGCCGTCGTCGTTGAGGCGGATCAGCTTGCCGAGGTTGCCGCTCATCTCCTGGGCCGGATCGAACTTCTGGCGCTCGCTGGAGGTGATCCACAGTTTGCCGTCCGGACCGAAGGCGAGACGGTGGCCGTAGTGGCCCTTGCCGCTGACTTTCGGTGTCTGGCGCCAGATCACCTTGAGGTCTTCCAGCGTGCCGCTGCCATCGGCGGCCAGTGCCAGGCGCGCGCGCGCCACCGCAGCACCGCGGGTATCGCCGTCGCCTTCCTCGGCGTAGCTGAGATAGATCAGCTGGTTCTTCGCGAAGTCAGGATGCGGCAGCACGTCACCGAAGCCCCCCTGGCCGCCGTAGGCCACCTCGGGCACACCGGTGATGGTCGCGGTCTTGCGGGTCTGCACGTTGAAGTGCTTCAGCGCGCCTTTCTTCTCGGTGACCAGCAGGCTGCCGTCGGGCAGGAAGCTCATCGCCCATGGCTCGTCGAAGCGGGCGAACTCGGTGGCCGCGAACGGCCACTGGGCCTTCTTGAGCACGGGCGCGCTGGGGCTGGCCGTGTCTGCCGCGACGCAGGCGGTGGTGAACAGGGCGGGGGTGAGGCTGATAGCGAGGGTGAGCAACAGCTTGCGGGTCATGGAAGTCTCCGTCGGGGAGGCGATGGCCAGCCCCTGTTGTACACCATGGCCATCAACGTCGCGTGGACCAAAGGTCCTGCGGACATGACAACGGCGACCCGAAGGCCGCCGCTGTCGTTTGCGCTGTCGCCGTGAGGGCAGGCGCGATCAGGTACCGCGCGGCACGCCTTTGTCCAGGTGTGCCTGGCGCAGCGCGGTGGATTCATCCCAGCCGCGGCGCACCGCATTGCGGGCCTGTTCCCAGCTCAGCTTGCTCTGGCCGTGTTCCTGCGCCCAGCGGGTCTGCAGCTCGGCCTCCACTTCTTCATACGCGCGGATCATGTCGTCGGCACGGGTGCGATGACCGAGCTGATACGCGGGCTCGTAATCATCGAAGAACTGGTTGTTGTCGTAGTACGGTTCGCTCGGGAAGCGCTCACGCCAATAGTCCGATACGGCCTGGCGCGGGACACCGTCTTCCGGCACCCGGCCGGGGATCTGATAGTCAGTGCTCATGTGTTGGCTCCGGTTGGGTGAAGCTTCACCGTACCCAAAGCCGGGTTAACGTCATGGACCCGCGAGGTGAATGACACATCAAGCGCCATTCACCTGCGCATCGGCTCAGCCCGGGTGATCGCGGCGCGGGAATTTGTAGATCACCGCACCCACGGCAAACGCGATGCCTGCCGCGGCGATGTTCTGCCAGCTCGCACTGGCGAACAGGGCCAGGCACAGCACCAGCGCGAGGATCGGAATCAGCGGGCCACCCGGCAGTTTCAGCGCACCCGGGCGATCACGGAAACGACGCGCCAGCACCAGCACCGCGGCGGCCGTGCCGATGTAGGCGAACAGGCGCGTGGTCATCGACAGCAGTGCCAGCTGCACGAACGAACCGGACAACGCCAGCGCCAGCGCGATCAGGCCCTGCGCGATGATCGCCGCCGCCGGGGTGCGGAAGCGCGGGTGCACCTGGGCCAGGATCTTCGGCCCGTAGCCATCGCGCGCCAACGCGAACAGGAAGCGCGGCCCCATCATCATCGTGTTGCTGTTGGTGCCGAGGATGGAGATCGTCGCGCCGACGGTCAGGATCAAGGCGAGCGTCAGACCACCGAAGCTGGCGGCGGCATCGGCCAGCGGCGTCGGCGAGCTGGCCAATCCGGCCAGCGTGCCCTGCGCGATGAACTGCACCGCGCCATAGATCACGGTGACGGTGATGATCATGGTGATCAACGCGAACGGAATATCGCGGCGCGGGTTCTTGTACTCGCCGGCGGCGGCCGGGATGTTCTCGAAGCCGGCGTAGGCATACAGCAGCAGGAGTGCGGCTTCGCCCATGCGCTGCAGATCGTGCGGGTCCGGGCGCACGCCGGAGAAGGCCAGATCGGTATCGACGTAGAACACGCCGATCGCCACGAACAGCAGCAGCGGCAGCAGCTTGCCGATCACCAGGATCACCCCGGTGCGCGCCGCCGAGCGCACGCCGGCCACGTTCACCGCGGTGAGGAAACCGAGCGAGACCACGATGATC
This sequence comes from Stenotrophomonas sp. TWI809, assembly GCF_039673205.1. Classification (NCBI taxonomy): domain Bacteria; kingdom Pseudomonadati; phylum Pseudomonadota; class Gammaproteobacteria; order Lysobacterales; family Lysobacteraceae; genus Stenotrophomonas; species Stenotrophomonas sp. TWI809. Next base: position 39,265 of record NZ_JBDJLE010000024.1, read on the forward strand.
GCGACGCGGCCGATGTCATGCCCGGCCCAGGGCCAGAAGCGCGCCACCGCATCGGCCAGTGCATTGCTGAGCGCCGCCGCGGAGCTGATCCGGGTCAGCCAGATCATCCAGCCGATCTCGAACCCGGCAAACCGGCCGAACGCCTCACGCGCATACAGATAGCTGCCGCCGGGCTCGTCGAAGTAGCTGGCCGCCTGCGCGTAGCAGAGCACCAGCAGCGCGACCACGATGCCGGCGGCGACCACGCCCCACAGACTGAAGGGACCGAGCAGGGCAACGGTGGCGGCCGGCAGCAGGTAGATGCCACTGCCGATCACATCGTTGATCGAGAGCCCCACGATCTGCCAGCGGCTGACCGCGCGTTCGAGCTGCGGATCCGGCGGTGCGGTACTCACGGTACGCTCCCCGCCAGCACGGGCAGCTGCCACTCGGCCTGCAGGCGCTGGTACTCCGCGCGCGGCAACAGCACGAAGCGCGGCCGCGCGCTGGCCTGCAACCAGGCCAGCAGCGTGGTCATCGGTGCGGGCGCCATCGCGGTGCAGCCGGCGGTGGCCTCACCGGGCGCGCGCCACAGGTGGGCGAAGATGCAGCTGCCACGCCCGGGCGTGGCCTTGGGGTTGTGCTCGATGACGAAGCCCTCGCGGTAGCGCACGTCGCCCTTGTTGTGCAGGTCCAGCCGCATCGGCTCGGTCGAGCCTTCCACTGCCTCGGCCCCGACCACCTCGGCATCGACGATGCGGTTGTAATACGGCGAATCCGGCACATCCATGCAGTAGCTGGTGTCGCGCATCGGCTGGTAGGGCAGGCCGCTGGTGACGCCGGGAGCATAGCCGAAGGCCGGCCCGATCGCAAAGATACCGGCCGGGCTGCGCCCGTCGCCTTCCTGCTTCTGCGGCGTTCCGGCCTGGGCCGGATGCAGACCTTCGCCCCAGGCGCTGCCGCTGCGGCCCACGGCGACATCGACGGCGGCGCCGTGCGGCTGCCAGCCCTGCGCAGTGCGCTCAAAGGCCTGGAGATTGCCCTGGGTGGCGTCCCAGCCTTCGGTGGTGACCACGACCAGCTGCGTGCTGCCGTCCAGTGGGGTGGCCAAGACGGGAGCGGTGGCGAGCAGCAGCACCGCGGCGGTGACGGAACGGAACAGCGACATCATCGTGGCGGACTCCAGGGATCAGCTGTCGATCAGGTGTTCGATCCGTTCCAGGTTCACCCCGAGCTGGCGGTGGCGGTCCGGGTTGGCGTGGCACAGCAGGACGAAGACAACATCCAGCAGGGACTGCAATGAGGAACGGTACAGCAGTTGTGCCACGTGCGGCGCCGGGTCGTGGGCGCACAGCACCAGGCTGGCATCGGCGTGCGCGCGCAGCGGGTTGGCGCTGTGGCGGGTGATCGAGACCACCTTGCCGCCCATGTCCTGGAACTGGCGCGACAGCTGGAACAACTGCGGCAGCTTGCCGAATTCGGAGAACACCAGCATCGCATCTCCGGGCCGCGCGGCCGAGAGGTTGGCCATCATCAGGATCGGGTCGGCGTGGTGCACGGTGAGCATGCCGAGCAGCGACAGCCGCATGGCGAACTCGCGCGCGTACAGGCCGTCATCGCCCAACCCGTAGACGAATACCTTGGGCGCCCCATCGATCAGCTGCACGATGGCTTCGATGTCGGCTTGGGGATTGGCCAGCCAGGTCTCTTCTTCGGCCGCGGCTTTGCTTGCGCGCAGGCGCTCGGCGATCTGGGTGAAACCGTCGGCCGCCTCGGGCGCCGGTGGCCGGCTGTGCGGGTCGTTGCCGGCGCGCGCGACGGCCTCGCCGATGGAGTACTTGAGATCGGGGTAGCCCTTGAAGCCCAGCTTCTGGCTGAACTTGACCACGCTGGACTGGCTGATCCCCAATGCACTGGCCAACTGCTGGGAGGAGTAATCGCGCAGGAGGTGGGCGTTGTCGAGGATGAAGTCGGCGATGCGACGTTCGATCGCCGACATGTGGTCACGCTCGGAGCGGATTTTCACCAGAGGGGGCATGGGTGGGGCATCAGGTCCGGAAAGGAGAGAATACGCAAAGCACCGGGTAGAGCCGACCGTTGGTCGGCTGCGCAAGGCGGAATCGCGCGAAGTAGAGCCGACCGTTGGTCGGCTACGCACGCCGGAATCGCGCGAACAGCAGCCACCCATGGGGTGGCTCTACCCGCAGGTGGTGCAGGCAGTGTCACCACCGCCGCGGCGTGATCATCTCCAGCCCACGTACCTCGGTGATGCCCAGCCCGGGCGCATCGCTGATGGTGATTTCCGATTCGTTGAAGTTGACCCCACCGGTGACCGGGTTGAACTGGCCCAGTGACGGCCCGTCCAGATCCACCTTGGTGATGATGTCGCTCTTGGCGACGGCCAGGTGCACGGCGGCGGCCACGGAGATGCTCGATTCGATCATGCAGCCGATCATGCACGGCACGCCGTAGATCGCGGCGATGTCGGCGATGCGGATCGCGTTGGACAACCCGCCGGTCTTCATCAGCTTGATGTTGATGATGTCGGCGGCGCGCTGCTGGATCAGGTCGAATACCTGGCCGGGGTTGAACACGCTTTCATCGGCCATGACCGGGGTGTTGACGCGGTCGGTGACGTATTTCAGGCCACTGATGTCGGCGGCCTTGACCGGCTGCTCGAGCAGTTCCAGCACCACGCCGGCTTCTTCCAGCGCGCGCATCGCGTGCACGGCCTGCTTGGCGGTCCAGCCCTGGTTGGCATCCAGACGCAGCAGGGCGCGGCCCTGCACCGCGGCGTGGATCGCCTTGACCCGCTCGATGTCCAGGCCGATGTCCTTGCCGACCTTGATCTTCAGCGATTCGAACCCGCGTTCGATCGCCGAGAGCGAGTCGGCCACCATCTTGTCGATGTAGTCCACGCTGATGGTGATGTCGGTGGTGATCACCGGATCGCCACCGCCGAGCATGCGGTACAGCGGTGCGTTGTGCAGCTGGGCCCACAGATCGTAGACCGCGATCTCCACCGCCGCCTTGGCGCTGGTGTTGCGCTCCATCGAGGTCTGGATCAGCCCGCAGAGCCGGTTGAGGTTGGCCACGTCCTCGCCGATCAGGCGTGGTTTGATGAAGCTGTCGATGGCCTCGATGATCGAGCCGTGGGTGTCCCCCGTGATCACCGCGGTGGCCGGCGCTTCACCGTAGCCGGTGTGGCCGCTGTCGGTGCGGACCAGCACCACCACGTCTTCGACGGTGTCCACGGTGCGCAGCGCGGTCTTGAACGGGGTCTTCAGCGGCACGCGCAGCATGCCGAGTTCGATGTCGGTGATCTTCATTCAGGGGGTCTGTGGCCGAAGGCGCTGGATGTTGGTGATGCGGTCGATGTAGCTCACGGTATCGCTGGCCATCATCGGCTCCAGTGGAGTGACCGACACGCCGTTGAGATGGGCCTGCACGCGCTTGCCGTCCGCGCCGATCCAGCCGCCGCCGGCGGTGTCATGGATCAGCCAGGTACGGCCGTCGATGTGGCCGATCGCCATCATCACGTGCCCGGGGATGTAGACCAGATCGCCGACCTGCAGTGCTTTTACGGCGGCATCGCGCGTGGGGGTGCCGTCCTTCGCGGTGAAGGCGATGCGGTCCAGCGCGGGGCTGATCGCCTGCGCGCTGGTGTTGCGTGGCATCAGCACGCCGACACTGCGGTAGATCTCCGAGACGAAGCCGCTGCAGTCGCGGGTGTCGTAATCGTGGCCCCAGCCGTAGCGTTCGCCGAGGAACTTGAAGGCCTGGGTCAGCAACGTGCGCGGGGTCAGCGGCAGGTAGTCGTCCGCGGTGTCCTGCGAACGCGGCAGCAATGCCGGGATCAGCGCCAGGCGGCCCTCGGCATCGCGCACCGGCAGCTGCACCACATGCGCGGCGTGGGCCTGTTGGCCATTGACGGTCTTCTCCAGCGGCCAGTCGGCGATCACCGGCAGGCGCACGCCCATGTCCAGTTGGAGCCGCGACACGCGCGGTTCCTCGGGGGTGTAGGCGGTGAACGCCGTGGCGCCGGTGACCACGCGGTAAGGACCGTGCTGACCGTAGCCGAGCACGGTGTCCGCGTCACCGATACCCACGAAGCGCTTCTCGATCCACGCCGAATAACGTTCGCTGGTAATGAACAGCCAGCGCCCGTCGGCGCTTTCATGCAGCACCGCGACGGCGTCGCCGGGGAACAGCGCCGACTCCTGGAAGCGGTCGATGTCGGTGTCGCCTTGGCTGCTGAACACCCGCAGCGCGGTCGGGAACGCCCGCAGCGCGGCACGATGGGTGACCAGGCCGTACTGGAGGGGGCGCTGCGCCGGTATCGCCTCCAGCGCGAGATTGGCCAAGGTGTCAGTGCGCTGCCGGTCGCTGATGGTCTTGCCGTCCTGGCCATACAGCGTGCGCTCCGGCCATTTGGACAGCGACTGGATGCTGCCCAGCACGTGAGCGCGGGGCAGCTGCGCCGGCAGCGCGCGCAGGTCATGGATCGAGGCATCCTCGGCCCGCATCCGGGCGTTCTGCGCTGCGATACCGGCGCGATCGAGGATCACGCGGTCCGGATCGGGCAGGCGATCGGCCCAGAAGCCGGGGCTGAGGTAGGCCTCGCGCAGCGCGATGACCCCGCCGAAATCAGCGCTGGGCGCGGCACGCGGCGCCTCGGCCCACACTGGCGCGACGCTGGTGGCCAGCAGTGCAGCCACCACGGCGCGCGACAGCCAGCGGGACCGCACGGGGCGGTGGGGGGAAGCCTGGATCATCACGCGGTCACCCTCCTCGGAAGCATCAGGAATATTTATTCCTTTTTTCGGCGAAAGCAAGAATAAATTATTGACCGGCTATCAGGCGCGTGTTACACAGCGATTACCCCACCCGCACCTTGGGAAGTGTCGCCGTGGATCCTGTGATGCGCAAACCGCGATTGCCTCTGCCCGCTGTCTGGTGCCTGTGCGCTGGTCTGCTGGCAACGCCGTGGGGAGTGGCCGCTGCGCCGGCCGCACTGCCGACGGTGATCGCCGGGATCGACCGCGGTGCGTTTGCGCAGGCCGAGGCGGACATCGCGATGGCATTGGAGGATCCGAGCCTGTCGGCAGCCGATCGTCAGGCCTATGCCTTCGAGCGCGAACGCATGCGTCGCATGCGACTGGACTTCACCCTGGATGCGGCGGCTGCCAAGGCGCAGCTGCGCAAGCAGATCCCCGACCTTCGCGAGGACGACTTCGCGCGCTGGGACGCGGCCGGCCTGATCGAACATCTGGATATCGATGGCCAGCGCCGCTACTTCAAACGCGCGCCGTCCAATCTGTTCCGGATCAGCGCGGAGGCACGCGCGCGGCGGGCACCCGATGCCACGGCGCCGAAGGAGGGCCCTTACGAGCATCTGCACCCGCATCACGAGGAGATCGTCGCCGCCGCCCGCGCGACGGGCGCGACCAGCCTGGTGCCGCGTCGCATCGAGGTGACCCAGTCGCTGGTGGTCCAGCCCGACGCCGTGCCTGCCGGGCAAACCCTCCGCGCGTGGATTCCGTACCCGCGCGCCATCCCCGGCCAGCAGGAAGACATCACCTGGATCGCCAGTACACCGGCCAGCGCGCAGGTGGCGCCTGAAGCCACCCTGCAGCGGACCGCCTACCTGGAGCGCAAGGCGGTGGCCGGCACGCCCACGGAGTTCCAGATCCGCTATGCAGTGACTGTGTACGCCCGGCATATCGCGATCGATCCAGCCAGGGTCCAACCCACGCCGGAAGATCCTGCGCTGACGCCGTACCTCGCCGAGCAGGCGCCGCACATCGTGTTTACCCCGGCGCTGCGCGCGTTCTCGACGAAGGTCGTCGGGACGGAGACCGATCCATACCGGATCGTACAGAAGCTGTTCGACGCGGTGGACGCCATTCCGTGGGCCGGTGCGCGCGAGTACGCGACGATCTCCAACATCAGCGATTACGCCCTGCACGCCGGTCATGCCGATTGCGGGCAGCAGACGCTGCTGCTGATCGCCCTGTTGCGCTTGAACGGTATTCCCGCGCGCTGGCAGTCCGGCATGGTCTATTCGGATGATGCGGTCGGCTACAACAACCTGCATGACTGGGGCGCGGTGTATCTGGCGCCCTATGGCTGGGTACCGATGGATGTCACCACCGGGCGGCTGGAGAGCCCGCAGCCGGCGCTGCGCGATTTCTATCTGGGCGGGCTGGATGCCTATCGCATCGCCTTCAACGACGACTACGGCCAGCCGCTGGTGCCAGCCAAGCAGCACGTCCGCTCGGACACGGTGGATTCCCAGCGCGGTGAGGTCGAGTGGTCCGGCGGCAACCTGTACTTCGATCAATGGAATTACGACGTCCAGTCGCACGTGGTGCCACTGGAGGCAAAGCGGTAAACGGCGGTATCCACGATTCCACATCTGCAGGAGAGAGCAGGGAATGAATGCAAAGCGATTGAAGCGTGCGGCGTTGTACGCCGCACTCGGCGTGTGTCTGGGCGGCCTGGTGCCGATGGGCGCTTCGGCACAGAACGTCAGTGGTGCCGTGGCCGGCCGTGCGACTGCCGGTGACCAGGTGACGGTCGTCAGCAACGGCACCGGCCTGACCCGTACGGTCACCGCCAGTGCCGATGGCAGCTACCGCCTGGGTCAGTTGCCGGTCGGCGATTACCAGCTGCAGCTCAGCCGTGATGGCCAGACGCTGGGCGAGCCGTTCGCGGTGAGCGTGGCCGTCGGCGGCACCACCACGGTCAACCTGGCCAGCAGCGGCGATGTGGTCAACCTCGATGCGCTGCAGGTGATCGGTGCCCGCGTGGTCAACCGCGTGGATGTGTACTCCACCGAGACCTCGTTCAACGTCAACCGCCAGGAGCTGTCGCGCCTGCCGGTGGCGCAGGATCTATCGGCGGTGGCATTGCTGGCACCCGGTGTGGTCGGTGGCAATTCCTCGTTCGGGGGGCTGTCCTTCGCCGGTTCCTCGGTGGCTGAGAACGCGGTCTTCATCAACGGCCTGAACGTCACCGACATGTACACCCGTCGTGGCTTCTCCAGCGCGCCGTTCGGCTTCTTCAACGAATTCCAGGTCAAGACCGGCGGCTACTCGGTGGAGTTCGGGCGTTCCACCGGCGGCGTGATCAATGCGGTGACACGCTCGGGCACCAATGAGTTCCAGGGCGGCGTGGAAGTCACTGCCGAACCGAGCGCGCTGCGCTCCAGCCCGCGTGACCACTTCCACCGCGACGGCACGCCGCATTCCTATGCCAGCCGCGACAACAGCTCGTTCCTGAAGACCAACGTCTGGGGCTCCGGCCCGATCATCAAGGACAAGCTGTTCCTGTTCGCGATGTATGAAGATCGCGACGACACCGGCCACAACACCTCCTCCGATGCGCTGAGCTGGTTCAAGAACAAGAGCGACAACGGCTTCTGGGGCGCCAAGCTGGATTGGAACATCAACGACAACCACAGCCTGGCGCTGCTGGCGTTCTCCGATGAGGGCGAAATCACCAACGGCGCGTACAACTACGATTGGGATGACGATCAGATCGGTGCGTGGGGCGGCGATTCGGTCACCGAGACCGGTGGCAAGAACTGGTCGGCGACCTATACCGGCCACTTCGGCGAGACCTTCACCGCACGTGCCATGGTGGGCGAGAACAACCAGCGCGCCTTCACCAACTCCTCGCTGGATGAAGCGTGCAGCCCGGTGTTCACCGACGCCAGCTATGCATCACGTCTGGGCAAGCTCAACGGCCTGCGCCCGGGCTGCCATCCCACCGGCGCCGCCATTGCCGAACGCGACGACACGCGTGAAGTCGCGCGGTTGGACTTCGAATGGCAGCTGGGCACGCACCTGCTGCGCTTCGGTGTCGACCGCGAGCTGATGACCACCAAACAGTCCACGCGTTACCCGGGGCCGACCCAGCTCAGCTACACCGCCTACGTCGCCCGGCCCGGCGATGAAGTGTGGGACGGCGCCAACGCCTATGTGCCGGCCGGTGTGACCGAGATGCTGCGCGCACGCAACCGCGTGTCCGGCGGCACCTTCGAGACGGAGGCCAACGCGTTCTACCTGGAAGACATCTGGAACATCACCCCGAACCTGATGTTGAACCTCGGCGTGCGCTGGGACCGCTTCGAGAACCGCACCGCCGATGGTGACGCCTTCATCAAGATGGACGACCTGATCGCGCCGCGCTTCGGCTTCTCGTGGGACATGAAGGGCGACGGCAGCACCAAGCTGTTCGGCAACGCCGGCCGCTATTACCTGCCGGTGACCAACAACATCAACGTCAACTTCGCCGGCGGCCTCACCGACGAGTACTCCTACTACGTGCTCAACGGCTGGCAGCAGCAGGCCAACCCGGTCACCGGTGCGCCGTACATGGCCCCGGTCATCGGCCAGCAGATCGGCCCGGTCGATACCCGCATGAACACCGGCGCGGCCGACCTGCGCCAGAGCGTGGACAAGGACCTGAAGGCGGTCTACCAGGACGAGTACATCCTCGGCTTCCAGACCATGATCAACCAGGCCTGGTCGTGGGGCGTCAACGCGACCTACCGCAAGATGGACCGCGCGCTGGATGACATGCGCATCAACCACACCCCGTGCGGCCCGACGGGCACCACGCTGTGGCCGATCGCCAACCCGGGCGAGAGCCTGACGATTTGGGGCGACTCCAGCATCGGCTGCGCCACCGAGGGCTGGATCACCATCGACACCTCCAAGGATGGCTACCGCAAGGGCGGCAGCCTGGAGGTGGTTGGCTATTCCAAGCCCAAGCGCACCTACAAGGCGCTGGAATTCCAGATCGACCGCGCGTGGGATGAGAAGTGGCTGTTCAACGCGTCCTACCTGTGGTCGCGCAGCGATGGCAACTTCGAAGGTCCGGTCAATTCGGATACCAACTACGGCGACACCGGCATGGTCCAGCACTGGGATCATCCGTCCAACAACCAGCGCTATGGCCCGCTGTTCAACGACTTCCGCCATCAGTTCAAGTTCCGCGCCGCCTACGCGCTGAACGAGCAGTGGTCGTTCGGCACCACGCTGCAGGTGTTGTCCGGTGGCCCGATCACCGCCTTCGGCGTGATGTGGCCCAACGACACCGTGGCCGGCGGCAGCACCTCCAGTGAAGGCAGCGGCGGCGGTACCGGCTGGCTGTGCGTGGCCAACTGCTCGGGTCCATACAACCAGCGCCAGTTCGAGTACAGCCCGCGCGGCGCCTTCGGTCGCCTGCCGTGGACCTGGACCATGGGCGCCAACGTCACCTGGCGGCTGCCGGTGGAGGGCATCGACCTGAGCGCGCGCCTGTCGGTCTACAACCTGTTCAACAACCAGACCGTCATCAACGTGCACCAGCGTTATGAAGCCCAGCCGGGCCAGGTGCGTGAGAACACCTTCAACACCGGCACCCGCTGGCAGGCACCGCGCTACACGCAGCTGATGGTGACCTGGAACTTCTGATCCGTTCCGTGCGTGGCAGGTGCCGACAGTGGGTCGGCACCTGCCTTCACCACCGTGTCGCGTGCACGCGCGCAACCGACCGCGGAACGGCTCCACCGCCATCCGGTAGGTACCGACCGTTGGTCGGTACGTGCCTCATGCACCCACCGGTAGGTACCGACCGTTGGTCGGTACAGCTTTCAACCGGCGGCCAGAAAAGCACGCCCTCCGGCCATGACGAGGGAATCCATGCCGTCACGCACCTCACCGCGCATCCCATCGCGCCTTCTCACGCTTGGCCTGTCCTGCACCCTGGCCCTCGCGCCCAGCGCACGGGCAGCCGACCCGGCCGACACCTTCAATCGCCTGCTCGATCAGACCGTCGCCCACGAACACCTGCCGGGCATCGCCATGGCCGTCGTCGACGATGGCAACCCCGTCTTCATCGGCACCCGTGGCGAGCGCCGCGTCGGGCTGGGCGAGGCCATCGATCCGGATACCCTGTTCAAGATCGCCTCGAACAGCAAGGCGATGACCGCCGCACTGCTCGCCCGGCTGGTCGACCGCGGTCTCCTGCGCTGGGACGATCCGGTCATCACGTACCTGCCGCAGTTCCGCATGCGTGACCCATGGGTCACGCAGCAGATACAGGTCCGCGATCTGCTGATCCACAACAGCGGCCTGGGCCTGGGCGCGGGCGATCTGATGCTGTGGCCCGAGCCCAACAGCTTCACCCGCCAGGACATCATCGCCGGGCTCGCCCACCTCAAGCCGGTCACCAGCTTCCGTAGCGGCTATGCCTACGACAACCTGATGTATGTGGTCGCCGGTGAAGTGGCCGCCGCCGCCGGTGGCAAACCTTACGATCAACTGCTGCGCGAGGAAGTCTTCTCGCCGCTGGGCATGGATCGCTGCCAGGTCGGCGCGTGGTCGGTCGCGGCGGTTGGCAACGTCGCCCAGCCACACACGCGGAAAGACGGCCGCAACGTGGTGCGCGGTGCCGATGGTGAGACCAGCGCCGATCTCACCTCGATGGCTGCCGGCGGCATCCGCTGCAGCCTGCGCGACATGACCCGCTGGATGCAGGTGCTGCTCGATCCGGCGCTCGTGCCCGGTTGGCTGAGCACGGCGCAGCGCCGCGCGCTCTGGACCGCGCACATGCTGATGCCGCTGGGCGAGCGCCAACGTCGCTGGGACAATGCACATGTGTCCGCCTATGGCTACGGCTGGCGCGTGTCGGACATGGACGGCCAGTGGAAGGTGGCCCACACCGGCACGCTGTCGGGCATGTATTCCTCGCTGGCGCTGCTGCCGGACCGCAAGGTCGGCGTGGTGATCCTGATCAACAGCGACGCCGAGGATGCACGCACCGCGCTGATGCAGGCCGCATTGAAGACCTACACCGCACCGGACGCCACGGCCGACGCGAGCCATTATCTGGCCCTGCTGGACCAGGAGCGCACCGGCCGCCGCGATGCCGGGCAGGTGCGCCCGGATACCGGCGCGCGCCGGGCCGCCTCGCTTCGCACCACCGCTGCCGCGCACGGCCGTTATCGCGATCCGTGGCTGGGCGAGGCGCTGCTCTGCCCGGAGCAGGGCGCGCTGCGTTTCAGCGTCGCCAAGTCGCCGATGCTGCGCGGCCAGGTCATGCAGCTCGGTGAGCGCTGGCTGGTGCAGTGGGATACGCTCGGGGCCGATGCCGAGCCGTGGTTGCAGTTGCAGCCCGGCGCGACGCCCGCCCTGACCTTGGCCGCGATCGATCCGGAGATCGACTTCAGTTATGACTACCAGGACCTGCACTTCACCCGCACCGGCGATTGCCCGTAGCGCGCTGCTGCTGGCGTTGCTGGCCGGCAGTGCCCACGCGGCAGCGCCAGCGGTCACGATCTCGTCCGCGCGCGATGTGGCCGAGGCCGGACTGGTCGACATCCGCACGCTGGCACCGGCGATCGAACAGGACATCCGCTACGCCAGCCCCGACAACTTCACCGGCCAGCGTGTGCCCGGCTATGACGCGCCCAAGTGCTATCTGCTTGCCCCGGCGGCCAACGCGCTCGCACAGGTGGAGGCCGACCTGCGCGCAGAGGGCTACGCGCTGCGTCTCTACGATTGCTACCGCCCGGCTCACGCGGTGACGGCCTTCGTCGCCTGGGCACAGGATCCCAAGGAGCAGTCGCGCAAGGCCCTGCAGTACCCGGACCTCGACAAGCCGGCCCTGCTCGGCGACTACATCGCCGAGACCTCCGGCCACAGCCGGGCTGCCACGGTCGACCTGACCCTGCTCGATTGCCGCACCGGCCCCTGCGCGCCGGTGGACATGGGCACCGACTTCGATTTCTTCGGCCCGCGCGCGCATACCGAAGCGCCGGAGATCAGCGCGGCCCAACGCAGCCACCGCCAGCACCTGCGCCAGGCGATGGCCCGGCATGGCTTTGCCAACTACCCGATGGAGTGGTGGCATTTCACCCTGCAGCCCGAGCCGGCGCCGACCACGGCCTACGATGTGCCGGTCCGCTGAGGCGCACCGCTACACTGTGCGCTGACCGCCGGATCGGACTACGATGAACCTGCCGCTGCACGTTGGATTGTTGGGAACGCTGGAGGCAGGGCTGATCGCGCTGTTGGTCGGGCTGCTGGTGTATGCGCTGTGGCATCGCCTGTGCCGCTGGGCAGGCTGGACCGACGGGCATGCGATCGGCTGGGCCTGCGTGATCGCGGTGGTGGCCTCGGCCGGCATCGATGCGTGGAATCTCTTCTATATGGGCATGATGCGGCTGGAGTCGCCGCTGTATGCGCGGTTGTTCCTCGCCGGTATCCATGATCCGAACGAGCTGGGCTCGCGCGTGGTGCTCGAAGTGGCCGGCGCGATCGGCGGTGTGGCACTGGGGTGGCTTCTGTTCAGTTCCCGCTCAGGCGAAAAAAACAGCAACACCGCGTGAGATTGCGTTCGTATCCGGTTAAATTCAGGGCCAATGAATGGGCGTGTTACCAACTGCTCACCTGCGGCTAACCACTGCGGTAATGCACGCGTTCGCGCAGGTGGTTAAGGCCGCGTGCGCAGCGCGGTCGAGGCGCAATATCGATTCACAAACGGGGTGGCAGTGTGGGGCCGTGCGGAAACAACAGGCCGCGCAATACCTACCAAGGAGACCACCCCAATGACTATTCGCAACCGCAAGCCCCTGATCGCCCTGATCGTCGCCGCAGGCAGTGTGCTGGCCATTCCGGCGATGGCCCAGTCGGCACAGCAGAGTGCCGCGCAGGCGCAGAATCAGGCCGCCCAGGCACAGCAGGCGGCAGCGCAGGCGGGCGACGCAGCAGATACCGCTGCCAACGCCGCCGCACAGGCCTCCGCGCAGGCCGGTGGTGGCGGTGGTGGCGGTGGCCAGACGTGGGCCAGCGTCGATACCGACGGCAACGGCACCATCAGCAAGGCCGAGGCACAGGTGAACGCGGGCCTTGCCCAGGTGTTCGACCAGGCCGACACCAACAAGGACGGCGAGCTCTCGCCGGATGAATACAAGGCGTACGTGGCCGCCCAGCAGGGCAAGGCCGCCGGCAACGGCGCCCAGCAGAGCAAGTAAGGACCGGGGACACCGGTAGCGCAGTGAGGGGGAAAGGGCGGCTTCGGCCGCCCTTTCTTTATGCGCCGCCGGGGTGGGGTCGCTGGGCCGCTGTTGGTATCCTTGGCCGATGATGACTTCCCTGCCCACGCCGCAAGGCGCTATCGGCCTGGTTGGTTTTGACGGTGATGACACGCTGTGGAAGAGCGAGGATTTCTACCGCAAGGCCGAGCAGGACTATCTGGATATCCTGTCGCGCTACATCGACGTGCACGACACGCAGACCGCGCGCCACCTGCTGGAAGTGCAGCAGCGCAATCTCGGTGTGTTCGGCTATGGCGTGAAGGGCATGACCCTGTCGATGGTGGAAGCCGCCATCGAGATCACCAACCAGACCATCAGTGCCCGCGACCTGCAGCAGATGCTGGACATCGGCCACGACACCCTGCGCCACCCGGTCGAGCTGATCGACGGCGTGCGTGAGTCGGTCACCGAGATCGCCCGCGATTACCCGGTCGTGCTGATCACCAAGGGCGACCTGTTCCATCAGGAGGCCAAGATCAAGGTGGCCAACCTTCGCGACCTGTTCCCGCGTATCGAGATCGTCTCCGAGAAGGACCCGGAAACCTATGCCCGCGTGCTGGAGGAGTTCGATCTGCCGATCAAGCGCTTCGTGATGGTCGGCAATTCGCTGCGCTCGGACATCGAACCGGTGATCACCCTCGGTGGCTGGGGCATCCACACTCCCTACGCGGTGACCTGGGCGCACGAGACCCAGCACGGCGTGGCCGATGACGAACCGCGCATGTTCGACGCGCCGACCGCCTTCGACTGGCCGCAGGCCCTGCGGACGATCGAAGCCAAGGCCGTACAGGCCGGATGATGCGCGCCGGCCTGCTCGCGCTGCTGCTGATGCTGCCCTGGGCAACCGCGGCCGAGCAGACCCCGGAGCAGTCCGCCGCCTACGTGGTGGACACCGGCGATGCCTGGGTGGACACCCAGCTGCAGGACATCAACCACTACGCCGAGCGCTACCCGGACAGCTTCCTGGATGAAGTCTCGCGCTATGCCGGCGTCTCGCGCGGCTACATCGCCGCGCTGATGCACACTCACGGTTGGCAGGCGGGCGACATCTACTTCGCCTGTTTCTGGGCGCATGTGATCGAACGTTCCTGCCGCGAGAGCGTGCAGGCGTGGTCGCGCGCAGTGCCGCAGGAGGGCGAGGCCAAACGCTGGGAAGCGGTGGTGACCGAGCTGCCGGTCACGCCGACCAACCTGCACTGGCGCGCCTTGCGCCACGCCATCGTCGCCAGCCATGACCACTGGGACCGCCCGGTGAAGCTCGACGCCACGCTGCAGCGCCAGCTGGGCAACCGCGAGCAGCGCCAGCGTGCGGCGAGCAGTCCCACGCCACCCGCGCGCTGAGTTGCCGCGCACGCATCCACCGGGTGCCATCGGGTAGAGCCACCCCATGGGTGGCTGCCCTTTGCGACCATTGCATTCCGTGCAGCCACCCATGGGGTGGCCCTACCCGGTTGTCCCTTTGTTGCTGTGCAGATCGCGGTAACCCACGCCCTCGGCGACAATGCAGCGCTTGCTGCACCTTCCCCCGTGATCCGTTGCCGAGTACGTCATGAGCACCGACCGTTTCGTTTCACCCGACGATATCCGCAGCCTGTTCGCGCAGGCGATGTCCACGATGTACCGCACCGAGGTGCCGCTCTACGGCACGCTGGTCGACCTGGTGGCTGAGATCAACGACGCCGTGCTGACCGCCAATCCGGCGCTGGCCGAGCAGCTGGACCGCACTGACGAACGTGCCCGCCTCGACCAGGAACGCCACGGCGCGATCCGGGTCGGCACGGCGGAAGAACTGGCCACGCTGGGCCGCCTGTTCGCGCTGATGGGCATGTACCCGGTGGGTTACTACGATCTCTCGGTGGCCGGCGTGCCGGTGCATTCCACCGCGTTCCGGCCGCGTACCGCGCAGGCGCTGGCACGCAATCCGTTCCGGGTGTTCACCTCGCTGCTGCGGCTGGAGCTGATCGAGAACGCCGCGCTGCGCGAGCAGTCCGCTGCCATTCTCGCCCAGCGCCGGATCTTCACCGATACCGCGCTGGCCCTGATTGCGCAGGCCGAACGCGAGGGCGGCCTCGACGAGGCCGATGCGCGCCGCTTCGTCATCGAGGCGCTGGAGACCTTCCGTTGGCACGGCGATGCCACGGTATCGCTGGACACCTATCACGCGCTGCATGACGCGCACCGGCTGATCGCCGACGTGGTCAGCTTCCGTGGTCCGCACATCAATCACCTGACCCCGCGCACGCTGGATATCGACGCCGCGCAGGCCGGCATGCTCGCCCGTGGCATCGACGCCAAGGCGGTGATCGAAGGTCCGCCACCGCGGCGGTGCCCGATCCTGCTGCGCCAGACCAGCTTCAAGGCGCTGGAAGAAACCGTGCACTTCCCCTCGGGGGAGGCTGGGGATGCCGGCACGCATACCGCGCGTTTCGGTGAGATCGAACAGCGGGGCCTCGCCCTGACGCCCAAGGGCCGTGCGCTGTATGACCAGCTGCTTGCGCAGGCGCGCGACAGCGGTGGCGCCGGGAGTACCGGTCAGGATTACCCGACGCGTCTGGCCGCGGCATTCACTGCCTTCCCGGACGACCACGACACCCTGCGCCGCGAGGGTCTGGGGTACTACCGCTACGCCCTGACCGACGCCGGTCGCGCCAACCCGGCGGCCGTTGCGGATCTCCCGGCCGAAGCGCTGATTGCCGCCGGTCTGGCCAGCGCCGACCCGATCGTCTACGAGGATTTCCTGCCGGTCAGCGCCGCGGGCATTTTCCAGTCCAATCTCGGCGGCGACGAACAACGCGCCTACGCTGCGCATGCCAACCGCGATGCTTTCGAGCAGGCGCTGGGCATGAAGGTGGAGGACGAGTTCGCCATCTACGCGCGGCTGCAGACCGAATCGCTGGCGAGCCTGCGGGGCCGCTGACGGCGAGCGATCGCTGACCGCGCGGGGACCGCCCTGCGGACGGGATCCTGAACCACGCGGGGGCCGCTCCCCGGGTAGTGCCGGCCGCTGGCCGGCTCTTCATGTACCAAACGCGCATCCGGGCTTGCGGACGGTAATGCGTGGAGCCGGCCAGCGGCCGGCACTACCACGAAACAGAACGCCCCGGTCCGTGCATCGCAACACGGAAACAGAACGCCCCGGTCCGTGCATCGCGACACGGAAACAGAACGCCCCGGTAGGTACCGACCGTTGGTCGGTACCGTGCACCATCAGGCCTTCATCGTCCCGGTATCCAGCCACCGCTGGTGCCACGACAGCGCTTCCGGCAGCAGGTGCGGAGTGTGCTTGCCGTAACTCTCACGGCTCGCACGGTCGAAGTAGTCATTCAACTGATCGCGGAAATCCGGATGCGCGCAGTTGTCGATCACCACCCGCGCACGCTTGCGCGGGGTCAGGCCGCGCAGATCGGCCAGGCCCTGTTCGGTGACGATGACCGACACATCGTGCTCGGTGTGATCCACGTGGCTGACCATCGGCACGATCGCCGAGATGCTGCCGTTCTTCGCCGTCGAAGGACTCAGGAACGCAGACAGGAAACCGTTGCGCGCGAAGTCGCCCGAGCCGCCGATGCCGTTCATGATCCGGCTGCCCATCACGTGCGTCGAATTGACGTTGCCGTACAGGTCGGCCTCGATCATGCCGTTCATGCCGATGCAGCCCAGGCGGCGCACCAGTTCCGGATGGTTCGAGATTTCCTGCGTGCGCATGATGATGCGCTCGCGGTAGAAATCGATGTGTTCCTTGAAGGTCTCGTTCGCCTGCGGGCTCAGCGCGAAGCCGGTGCAGGAGGCGTAGCTCAGCACGCCATCGCGCAGCAGATCGAGCATGCCGTCCTGGATCACCTCGGTGAACGCACTCAGATCGCGGAAGCCGCTCTTGGCCAGCCCGGCCAGCACCGCGTTGGGAATGTTGCCGACGCCGCTCTGCAGCGGCAGCAGGTTGGCCGGCAGGCGGCCCTTGGCCACCTCGTGCTTGAGGAACTCGATCAGGTATTGCGCGATCTGCTCGCTGGTGGTGTCGATCGGGCTGAACGGGCTGTTGCGGTCCGGGCCGTTGGTGCGCACGACGGCAACGATCTTGTCCGGGTCGCAGCGCAGCGCGGTCTCGCCGATGCGGTCGTTGGCGTGCACCAGCGGAATCGGCTTGCGGTGCGGCGGCAGCGCGGTGCCGTAGTAGATGTCGTGCATGCCGTCCACGCCGGCCGGCTGCCATTCGTTGACCTCGACGATCACCTTCTTGGCCAGGTCCAGCCAGGTCTTGTTGTTGCCGACCGAAGTGGAGGGCACCAGCGAGCCATCCTCGCGGATCGCCGAGACCTCGATCACCGCGGTATCGATATCGCCATAGAAGCCGAACCACACGTGCTGGGCGACATGGCTGAGGTGGATATCGATGTAATCCAGCTTGCCCTCGTTGATGCGGTTGCGCGCATCCGGGTCGCTCTGGAAGGGCATGCGCATCGCGATGCCATCGGCCTTGGCCAGCGCGCCATCCAGCTCCGGCGCGGTCGAGGCGCCGGTCATCAGGCTGATCTGGAAGGGCAGGCCCTGGGCGTGCACCGCTTCGATGCGCTGCGCCAGCGCGACCGGCACCGCCTTGGGATAACCTGAACCGGTAAAGCCGCTCATGGCGACGGTTTCACCCGGCTGGATCAGGGCGGCGGCAGCTTCGGCGGAGACAACGCGGTCACGCAGACGCGCGTTTGCAATGCGATCGACAGACATGACGACAACGTTTTTGGGGGGATCTCCATTATCGGCGATCCATGCAGCGGGAGGGGTTCTACCTTGGTGGGATGGCGTTTTCACATCGGCACCTCCCTGTTCAGGTTTGCCGCCTACTTCTGTACCCGCAAGTATTGTTTTGCAGTGCAGCGTGCAAGTTCGTCGCCGACCCTAGAAGATCGACCTGCATCCCGACGTGGGGGAGGGAGCAGAGCCCGCTGGCAGTTCGCTGCAAGCGGGCTTTTTTATGTCTCGCCTCCGGAACACCGGGGCGCCGTTGGGTCTCGCGCGTCGACACGCGCCCGCTCACGACCGCGCAACCGGTGAACACGCTTCCTGCCCTGCAGGGCGACCCGCGCCGGGCATAATCTCCTCATGCCGATCTCCGACCTCGCCGCGCCCGCGCGCGTCCCCGACGCCCTTGTTCCCCTGGTTGATCGCGCTTTGGCGCGCCTGGCCCTTTCGCTTACCGACGCCGGCCACTGGCCGCCTCCGGCGCCCGTGCTGGAGACCCTGCGCGCGCTGGCCGTCACCAGTGACTTCGCCATCGACACCCTGTGCCGACAGCCGGCGCTGTTGTCGCATCTCACCCAGGAGGGCTGCCCACCGCTGCCCCTGCCGGAACTGGATCCACTCCAGCCCAGCGAATGGCAGCAGCGCCTGCGCCGCTACCGCACCGCCGCCTCCACCCGCCTGATCTGGCGCGACCTGACCGGGCAGGATGACGTGCCTGCCACCCTTGGCGGTGCCACCCGGTTGGCGGAGGAGTGCCTGCAGCTCGCACTCTCCGCGCTGGAGCAGGAATTTACCGGCCGCCATGGCGTGGTCCGTGCGGCGGACGGCAGCGCGCAGCAGCTGGTCGTGTTCGGGCTGGGCAAGCTGGGCGGTGGTGAACTCAATTTCAGTTCGGACGTGGACCTGGTCTACGCCTACCCGCAGGGCGGCGAATCCGATGGCGCGCGCCCGCTTGCCGCCGAGGAATACTTCGCACGCCTTGGCCAGCGCCTCGCGCGGTTGCTGGACGACACCACCGTGGATGGCTTCAGCCACCGCGTCGATCTGCGCCTGCGTCCCTTCGGCAATGCCGGGCGCGTGGCGCTGTCGTTCGCCGGCATGGACCAGTATTTCCAGCGCGAAGGCCGTGACTGGGAGCGCTATGCCTGGCTGAAGGCGCGTGCCGTCGCCGGTGATATCGCCGCGGGCGAAGCGTGGCTGCAGACCCTGCGCCCGTTCGTCTACCGCCGCTATCTGGATTTCACCGCGCTCGATGGTCTGCGCGAGATGAAGGCCGCGATCACCGCAGAAGTGTCGCGCCGCGAGATGCACGACGACATCAAGCGCGGCCCCGGTGGCATCCGTGAGATCGAGTTCCTCGCGCAGGCCCTGCAGTTGATCCGCGGCGGCCGCGAAGCCCCACTGCGCGAGCGTCGCCTGCTGCACGCGCTGCCGGCGCTGGTCGCCTCCGGCCAGATGGCCGAGCAGGACGGCGCCGATCTGCTGCACGCCTACGGTTTCCTGCGTCGCCTGGAAAACCGCCTGCAGATGCTGCGCGATGCACAGACGCATGCGTTGCCCACCGACACCACCGACCGCCTGCGCATCGCCAACGGACTCGGTTACGAAGACTGGGACGCGCTGGTAGCCGCGCTGGATGTGCAGCGCGAGCGGGTCAGCATCGAGTTCGCCGCACTGCTCGCACCGCGCCGTGGCCAGGCCGCGCCGGATGCATTGGCGAGCTACTGGCGCGGCCTGCCCGACAACGGCAGCGCCGAGGTGCTGGCCGAAGCCGGCTTCTTCGATGCCGGCAGCGCCGATCAATCGCTGCGCGATTTCGCGCAGAGCTCCGGGGTGAAGTCCTTGTCCGATGCCGCGCGTGCGCGCCTGGACCGCGTGCTGCCGGCGCTGCTGCACGCCGCCACGCGCTCGCCGCAGCCGGATGCCGCGCTCAAGCGCGTACTCGGCCTGCTGCAGGCGATCCTGCGCCGGACCAGCTATCTCGCTCTGCTCGACGAACAGCCCAGCGCATTGGCACGCCTGGTCGACGTGCTTGCACGCAGCGCATTGCTGGCCGAGCGCCTGGCGGCGTATCCGCTGCTGCTCGATGAACTGCTCGACGTGCGCGTCTCCGGGCCGATGCCGGACGCCGCGGGCATGCAGGCCGAGTGCGCTGTCGCGCTGACCATTGAGGATCCCGAAGCCGCGCTGCGCCTGCTCAACGAGACCCGGCTGGCGCTGAGCTTCCGCATGGCGATGGCCACGCTGGATGGTCGCCAGCGTGCCGTCGACACCACCCGGCAACTGGCCGAACTCGCGCAGGCGGTGGTCGTCACCGTGCTCGCGCTGGTGCAGGCCGACATGCAGCGCCAGCACGGCGGCATTCCCGGCGGGCGTTTCGCCATCATCGGTTACGGCAGCCTGGGCGGACTGGAGCTGGGCTTCGGCTCGGACCTGGATCTGGTCTTCCTGCACGATCACCCGGCCGATCAGGACAGCAGCGACGGCCCCCGCCCGCTGGATCCCGGCCGTTGGTACGCGCGCCTGGCGCAGAAGGTGATGGCGATGCTCGGCGCGGTCACCGCCGCCGGCCGCCTGTACGACATCGACGTGCGCCTGCGCCCGGATGGCGGCAAAGGCGCGCTGGTGTCCTCACTGGCCAGCTACACCGAATACCAGCGCGAACGCGCCTGGACCTGGGAGCACCAGGCACTGGTGCGTGCCCGCGCCATTGCCGGTGATGACTCGCTGTTGGCCGACTTCGAACGGGTACGCGCGCAGACGCTGGCGCGCCCGCGCGACAACGCCGTGCTCTACAGCGACGTGCTGAAGATGCGGGCGCGCATGCGTGCCGAACTGGACCGCAGCGATGCCGCACGGCTCGACCTCAAGCAGGGCGCAGGTGGCATTGTCGATCTCGAATTCCTGCTGCAGACCGGCGTGCTCGACAGCGCCGTTACGCACCCGCAGGTGGTGCAACCGCGCGATACCCCCAGCCTGATCGACGCGCTGGCCGACATCGCCTGGCTGCCCGGCGGCACCCGCGCTGGCCTGCATGAGGCGCATGCGGCGCTGCTGGATGTGGGCCTGGCCTGCACGCTGGACCGCCGCCCACGCCTGGCGCCACCGACACCTGCATTGGAAGCAGCACGCGCGATGATCACCGCGGCAAGCGATGCGGCGGGGTTGCCGTTCCAGCAACAGATCGATGTCGTCAGCTGACGGCGGTTTGCACCGTCACCGAGCTCGAACCGCTCTGGCACCGGTAGTGGGGGGGGGGGGGGGGGGGGGGCGGCGCGAGGCAGAGCCTCCCGCCCGCCGCCCGCCCCCACCACCCAGCCCAG